>NZ_JACHGW010000008.1 GCF_014202505.1 Armatimonas rosea
CGGCGAAGATACTGGGGGCATAAGCCTTTGGGAAAATAGCGCGACGCCAGAATTTATGTGAGGGCCTTGTCTTTCTCTACGAATATCGTAGGGAGGGGCGAGGCCTTTTGCGTTTGTGAGCCAGCAGAGCCGCGCTTTTACTTGTCTGCTGCTGTGGTCGGTACGCTGCTGCTTTGGGCGGTCTTTGCCTCGCTCTAGCAGATCCTCCCTTGATTCCTTCCCTCTCATTGATAGACATGTGGGATTCCTCCGGGTAAAGTATGCCTACGACACTTGCTTCGAGGTTTTTTCACCTGCCTTTAATCTCCCGGAGGTAACAAAGACCCTGTCGTGGTATCTAAAGAAGCAGTATCTGTTTCAGGGGGTTTGGACACATCGTAATGAGGAATTGTTTTGTAATGTCGCTTCGGGTGGCTCTTGTGCCACTGCTGGCTATCTTGCCCATTGTTGCTGCACAGGCTCAGGAAGCTGCTCTCGAAGCCAATCCACAGTCCTCCGGCGCAGGGCCGATGACGCTCTCTGCCGCCATCACAACGGCACTCAATCGCCAGCCCCAGCTTGTTGCTGCTGCAGCAAGCAAAGAATCTGCCGCCCAGCGCCTCAAGCAGACCAAGGCAAGCTACCTACCCACTGTCACGCCGTCGTATAACTTTCAGAACCAGTACACCTTTGGAAAGGTGCAGGTGTTCCAGGGGAACGGGGTCGTGACCGAGCTGCCTTCTGGCAAGACTGTCACCACGCGCCAGGAGCAGATCTCGCTGAGCTACCGTGTCTTTGACTCTGGGCGGCGCGATCTCAACGCAAAACAGGCAAAGCAGAGCCTCACTGCCTCCGAGCTTGGGGAGCAGAATACCCGCCAGAGCGTCATTGGCAATGTCGCCGATGCCTACTTTAATGCCCTGCGGACCGATGCGCTTGTCCGGGTCTCCCAGGCACAGGTGGATCGTGCCAAGACCACCCTGGATCAGATCAGGTTTCAGGCGAGCGATGCCGTTGGGACAACCCCGAAAAAGGATGTCTTTCAGGCCGAGGCGGACTACCTCAACGCCACCGTGAACCTACTTCAGGCGCAGAACAATGCGGAGATTGCTCACACCCAGCTCCGCAATGCGATGGGGATCAGCGGGACCGGGAAGCTCGCCTTGGCAGAGGTGCCGCCCCCGACACTGGCCACCCCGATGACCGCGACCGTGCCTGGGGTAACTCTAGACACGCCGAGCCCACAGGCAATCCCCAAGCTGATCACCGAGGCTCAGGCAAATCGTCCTGATATTCAACAGAGTGAGGTCAATGCAGCAGCCGGGGAGACCACGGTGAAGCTAGCGCAGCTAAACACGCGCCCCAACCTCAATGTCGATCTCTCCGCGGGCTACCAGCTCGATGCGGCCAACGATCCGACGCGCCAGATTGGAAACAACCGGGCGGTGGTTGCCAACCTGACCTACCCGCTCTACGATGGTGGGGCGTCCCGGGCCAATGTCCACGCCTCGGAGGCCAGCCAGCGCTCGACAGTTGCCCAGCTTGAGAACCAGAAGCAGACGGTTGCACTGGAGGTGGAGCAGTCCTGGCGGAACCTGGGGCAAGCGCGGGTCAGTATCGCAGCCACCGAGTCTGCGCTGGCGGCAGCACGCAAGAACTACGAGGCGGCGTCCGAGGCCCTAAAGCTGGGCGCCGGGAGCACGGTTGAGGTTATCACGGCCCAGACCGCGCTCGTGCAGGCTGAGATCAACAATGTCCAGGCACTCTATAACTTCTATACTGCCGATGCGCGCCTGACCCGCTCCCTCGGGCAGGCCGATCGTATCGGTCGTGCTGCGACAAAGTAGCCTCGTGGAAAGAAAAAATGCAGCCTTGACTGGGCTCTGGGATCGGCTCTTTGGGATCGATCTACGGAGCCTGGCCTTGCTACGCATTGCGATGGGAGTCTTTCTGGTCTGGGACTTGCTGGACCGGGCGCGGTTCCTACGCCAGCACTACACCGACCAGGGAGTCTTTCCCACCAATGCCTGTATCGAGATGTGGAGCTCGGGCGAGATCTGGGAGCGGCTCTGGGCGTTTGCGTCTTTTCACATGATCTCGGGGGAGCTGGGCTGGCAGGTCTTTCTCTTTCTGTTTACCGCGGCGTGCGCTGTCTGCCTCGCCGTGGGCTACCGCTCCCGTCTCTTTGCCTTTCTTTGCTGGCTGCTGACGGTCTCTCTCCAGAACCGCAATCCACATGTCCTCCACGGCGGCGATCAGATGATCCGCCATACGCTCTTCTGGATGATGTTCCTGCCGCTGGGGGCGCGCTTCTCCGTGGACGGTCTCTGTGCGCTCTGTAAGGCCTACCAGCAGCCTGTGCCTGCCCGGACCCTCTCGCTCGCCTCGGCGGGGATTCTGATCCAGACCGCCCTGCTCTATTGGTTCACGTCGGCGCTCAAGTACGCCCCCGAGTGGCGTGGCGAAGGCACCGCGATCTACTATGCCTTCTCCATCGAGCACTACCAGACCGCCCTGGGACGCCTGATGCTGGGCATGCCGCTGATTGTCTTGAAGCTCATGACCTGGGCGGCGATTGGCCTGGAGATGCTCGGGGGGATTGTCGCCTTCTGCCCTGTCGCGACCGAGCGGGTTCGGATAGGGTGCGTGGCGGTGTTCTGGACCTTCCACCTGGTCCTGATCGGCGGCCTCATGGATGTTGGCCCGATCAGTGAGGCGAGCTGCATGCTCTGGATCCCGTTCCTGCCCGCCCTTTTCTGGGACAAGCTCGCGGCGCTCTGGCAGCGCCTGCCTGCCCGTGGCCTGAAGCAGCGTCTTGAGGGAGCCTACCACGCGCTTGTGGGGTGGCGCAATCGCCTGATTGTCCGCCGTGTGCAGCGCCAAGCGCCGCTCCCCGAGCTGAGGCCGACCAAGGTAACCCAGGTCTTTGCGGGCCTCGCGATTGTCTTTGCCGTGCTCTGGAACCTGCGTGGTGTCGATGCGAAGCGCTACGGCAGTCTCACCGACAACATGACCTGGGTCGCAAAGCTGGTGCGCCTGGACCAACAGTGGGGAATGTTTGCGCCCTTTCCCTTCAAGGACGACGGCTGGTTTATCCTGGCGGTGGAGCGTGAGGATGGCTCACAGGTGGACCTGCTCCAAGACGGTAAGCCTGTCAGCTGGGCAAAGCCCGCCTCGGTGCTGAAGATGTACACCAGCGAGCGCGACCGCAAGTACCTGATGAACCTCTACATGGCAAACTACTCCGCGCAGCGCCCCTACTTTGTGCACTCAAAGCTGCTGGAGTGGTTCCAGGTCCATCCCAAGCCGAGCAAGGGGGAGCAGGTCAAGCGTGTCAGCCTCTACTACATGCTCCACCGCACCCCGCCACCGGGAAGCCCTCCCGTGGAGCCGAAAAAAGTGCTGCTCTTTAGCGAAACCTATACGAAAGTGTAAAAAACATGCCCGTTGTTATCGAGACGCGAGATCTCATCAAGAACTATAAGACCGGCCTGATCGAGGTCAAGGTGCTCCTTGGCATCACGCTCCAGATCAACGAGGGGGAGTTTGTTGCTATCATGGGGCCTTCGGGTTCGGGCAAGTCCACCTACATGAATATCCTGGGGTGCTTGGACCGGCCCACGGGAGGCGAGTACCTGCTGGATGGCGAGGATGTCTCCCGCCTCTCGGACAACCGCCTGGCCGATATCCGCAACCAGAAGTTTGGCTTTGTCTTCCAGAGCTTCAACCTGCTGCCCCGCACGACAGCCCAGCGTCAGGTGGAGCTGCCGATGCTCTACGCGGGCAAGCCCAACAAAGAGAAGCGGGCAAAGTGGGCACTGGAGCGGGTCGGGCTGGGGGACCGCACCCACCACAAGCCCAACGAGCTCTCGGGCGGCCAGCAGCAGCGTGTCGCCATCGCCCGCTCGCTGGTCAACGACCCCCGCGTGATCATGGCTGACGAGCCCACGGGCGCGCTGGACACCCGCACGAGCTTTGAGATCATGGGAATCTTCCAGGAGCTCAACCGTGAGGGCAAGACGATTGTCATGGTGACTCACGAGAACGATATCGCCCAGCACGCCACGCGTATCATTCGCTTCCGTGACGGCCTGATCCACGAGGATACCCAGGTCGCCAACCCCAAAGACGCCCGCGTCGAGCTGGAGCACTTCCTGGAAGAGCAAGCCCGTAACGATGCCGCCGCGGGAATCAAGCGCTAGGTTTTTGCGCCTTTGATCGCCCTTTTGACCGCCCCGATGAACCGGGGCGTCTTGCTGTCGTCGCAGGCTCCGACACGAAGGCCTCCGGCCATACCGCGCGTTCACGCGGATCGGGATGGGCGCAGCCCTTTGTATCCGAGGCACGAGGATAGCAAGACGCCCCCGTTTATGGGGGCGATCAAAAGGGCGAGCTAGAACAACGTCCTCGGGGGCTCTTTTTTGGCCTCGACCACTTTCTTTCGGGCGGCTTCGATATCGGCGATCAGGAGCTCGCGGGCGTGGTCGTAGGCGGCGCCTTCTTGCCGCAGAATGTAGGCGGGGTGCAGGCCGGCGATGGCGTAGCGGGCGTAGCAGCTCTCGAAGAACTTTCCGCGCTCACTGGTGATCTTAAAGCCCTTGTGGATGATCGTGTTGGCCGAGGGCGCTCCCAGGCAGAGAATCACCAGCGGCTCGATCGTCCCCAGAATCGGCTCCAGCCAGCTACTCACGCAGGCGCTGGCTTCGTCGGCGGTGGGCGGGCGGTTTTGTAGGCGACCCGTCTCCCCCACGAGAGTCGGGCGGCAGCGGACGACATTGGTGATAAAGATATGCTTGCGCGTGATCCCACACGCATAGAGGCACTCGTCGAGGAGCTGCCCCGCGCGGCCCACAAACGGGCGGCCGGTCTTGTCTTCCGTCTCGCCGGGGCCCTCACCGACAATCACCAGGGGGCTGTTGGGGTTGCCCTCGCCAAAGACCACATTCGTGCGTGTCTCACAGAGTCCGCAGCCCTGGCAGCCCAGTGCCTCCTCGCGTAGGGCCGCAATCCGCGATTCTTTTTCCGTCATAGCGGCTTGATTGTACCTACTTGTATGCAAAGGCGGAAAGCAGGCCGGAGTCGAACCCACACCTCTTTAATGCCATTAAAGCGCTCTTCCATTGAGCTACTGCTCTCCACGCATGATTTTACCTGGGGTATAACAAACGATGCAGCACCTGGATAAAGTTTTGAATGGCTACCTCGACGATCCCCAGGCGACGGCGGACCAGCTCTGGTATGCGTATCAGCACTATCACTACCTGCCCGTCCAACAGTACCAAGTCATTCAAGAGAGACTGGCACGCAATCCAAGCTGTCCCTCTCGCCTCCTCGCTCAGCTCGTCCCTCAGGTGTGCCCTGCTGCCCTGCAGAATCCGGCTTGGGAGGTGTATCGAAAAGACGAGGACTTTCTGCGAAGCTTACCCAGCAACTTTATCCTGCGGCTCCTGAGTGATGAGAGTGCACCACAGCTCCTGATGGAAGCGCTGACGCTGCATCCTAGTACCCGGATTGTCAGTGCGGCGCGGCGGCACGTGAGCATCGTAGGTGAAGTGACCGAGGGCTGGGAACGTGCAGTGCGCGATGACTGGGTAACTCAGCTTCGGCGTGATAGCGCACTCGTCTGGCTCCAGCGTGCAGGAGGACTGGCTGAGGGAATCAATGCGGCCTTTCCCTACCCGATCACTCCTCTGCCACTACTACCTGAGCCGCAACGCCTCCCTATCCTTCTGGAGATTGCAAAACAGAGTGGGCCGCGGCTTGCTCCCATCCTCGCGATCTCCCAGCTTGTCCATGCCCCCACAGAGCTACGCGGCTACTACAACCACCCTCATTGGGAGCGGCGGTTTGCGGTGGCGCTGAATCCACAGGCACCGCGCGATGTCCGTGTTTTGCTTACCCACGACGGCCACCAGTGGGTACGGGCTGCCGCACGGGTGGCCGATTTTAAGAGCTTCCTCAAAGCGATGGGATAACGTCGGCGAGGGCGGCTTCGAGGGTGGGCCAACGGAAGCTGTAGCCGAGGGCGAGGGCGCGCTGGGGGATTACCCGCTGGCTGGCGACCAGGTAGTCGGCGAACTCGCCTACGAGAGCCTTGAGGGCGAAGAGCGGCACGGGGAAGCGGGCGGGTTTTCCTAGGAGCTCCCCCAGCGCATCGGCGAGCACCTGGCCGGTGACCGGGTTGGGGGCGACGGCATTGAGCGGGCCGGAGACAGTCGGGTTCTCCAGCGCGAGCGTAAACAGCCCCAGGACATCGTCGCGGTGGACCCACGGAACCCACTGGCGCCCGTTGCCCAGCGGCCCGCCGAGCCCGAGCTTCCAGGGAGAGAAGGGCACCTGCGGGGGATTGAGCATGCTCTCGATCACCCCACCGCCGCGCGCAAAGACCTGCCCGATCCGCAGAAAGGCCACGCGCCCGCCGCTGCTCACCGCCTCCTGGGTCGCCTCTTCCCAGCGGGAGCAGACATGGGTGAAGTAGTCCGGCACGGGAGCCGTCTCCTCCGTGATCTCGTCATCGCCGTGGTCGCCGTAGAACCCGACCGCCGACGCATTGAGCAGGACCTTGGGGCGCGCCGATGCCAGCTTGCGGGTGGGCTCCACCCGGCTGCTTAAAATCTCATCGCGGACCTCGTCGTTCCAGCGCTTGGCCGCCACCGAGACCCCACAGAGATTGATCACCGCATCGGCCTGCGCCACGGCGGTGCGCCAGCCGAGGGTATCGTCCCAGTGGAGCTGGCCGGGCTTGGCCGTGCGGCTGAGGGACTGGACCGTGTGGCCCGAGGAAGTGAGGTGCGCACTCAGCGCCTGCCCGATAAAGCCTGAGGCTCCCGCGATCACGATCTTCATACCAGGAGAGTACCTGATTTGGCCTCAGCGCAGGCGCAGGTCGGTCTCGGGCGAGATTCCCAGGCGCTTGCGCAGCATCAGGTTCTCCTCTTGGGACGTGCGCAGGCGGTCCTCGGCGAGCTGGCGCAGGGCGGCATCGGCGCTGGAGTGGCTGGCGCGCTCGTTGGCGAGGGCCTCCAGCGCCTCTTTCCAGCGCTGCTCGCGCAGGCGCACCTCATTGAGCGAGCGGGTGGCCTCCCGCTCCGCGCGCACGGAGCGCACGGTCAGCACGCCAGTCGCAGCGAGGCCCGCGAGCCCCACCGACGCCGTGGGAAGCAGACCGCGGTAGAACGCCGCCCGCTGCCGCCGCCGCTCGCCATCGGGGATGCTCCGGTTGATCCAGGCCTCGTCGAAGACACGGGCGTAGATACGGTTGCGCACCCGGAGCTGGCTGCGCACGCTACGGACGATCCCCGAGAGCTTCAGGATGGCGCCCAGGGGGCTTCCCGGCTCTTCCTTGACCTCCCGGCGGCGGGCGCGACGGTAGAGCTCCAGCAGGGCCGTGACATCCTCCCCGCCCTCCAGCACGCGCCGCTGGACAAAGCTCAGGTTGGTCTCCTCTTCACGCGCCGACTCATGGAAAAACAGCCGCGCCACCGCCCGGTCCACGGAGTCATTGTCCCAGCGCCCGACCTCTGCGACCGCCTGGCAGAGCCGCTGGGTGAGGTAGGGGTGCCCATCGGTCCAGTAGAGAATCCGCTCGATCGCGTGCATCCCGCCGTCGCCGAAGCCCTCCGCGAGGGGGCGGGCCTCCAAAAGCGTGAAGTCGGTGGGGACGATCCGCTGGCCGATATTGAACGGGGTGACACGGGCATCGCGCACGAGGCTATCGGGGGTGGCCGAGCCCAGCAGGCAGAACGTCAAGCGCAAGAGCTCGGGGTCGTCGGCGCGGCGGTTGTAGCAGGCACGCACCCCGGCAAAGAACTCATCGGTGGGGAACGGTAGCGAGCGCACGGCGTCGATCTCGTCCACAAAGAGGGTCAGCGGGCGAGGGCTGGCCGGGAGCGCGACCTCACGGAGCGCCGCAAAGAACCGCTGTGCCGGCCCGAGCTGCGGGCGGGTCTCACTGAAGTCCTCCAGCGCGTCCTCGAGCCCAATCGCCGCACCGAGCTGGGCGAGCAGGCCGCTGTACCACTGCTCCGGGGAGACATTCTGCCCGACACCGGTCAGGTCGAGGATCGCCACCCGGACCTCCTCCCGGCGGAGCTGGGCGGCGGCGCGCACCATCAGGCTAGACTTGCCGACCTGACGTGTGTCCAGGACATAGCTAAACTCCCGCGAGAGCAGCGCCGCCAGCAGGGCATCGTCGGCCTGGCGGCGCACGTAGCACCGGGCATCGGGCGCGAGGTTGCCTCCCGCGACAAAGAAACCGTTCATTGGGGGAGCACCTCGCGGGAGCGCCGCCAGAGAGTCGCCTCGCTCTTGAGGTTCTGCGCCCGCGCAAACGCCTCTAGCTCGCTGAACCAGGCCGTGGGGCGGAGCCCCGTGGCATGCCAGAGCTTGGCGGCGCACTCGGGGCAGAAGGCGAGGGGGGCGTGATCGGTCTCCATGATGCTGTTGCAGCCGTTCATCCCACACCGTGCGATAAGGCAGTGCTCCATTCCGTACATGTGGCCCGTCTCGTGTGTCGCGAGCTTGAAGAAGCGTAGCCGGGTGCGTGCGAGGTCGCCGTTGGGATCGATCAGCCGCGCCAGCGACCAGACCCCCACTCGATTGACCAGCGAGGCCTGCCCAAAGACAAAGTTCCAGCCCTCGCCTGGGGTGAGGTCCGCCGTGGTGACCCCCAGCACCGCGATGGCATCAGCAGGGCGCTGGGGAAGCAAAACCTGGTTGAGGAGCACCCCGGTCAGGAGCTGAGCGCCGCGGCGGGCGCTCGCCGGGAGGCTCTCCAGCGCGATGGGCGGCAGGGTCTTGACGGGCGAGCCAAACCAGTGCTCCAAGAGAGTCGCCGTATCGGTCAGGAGCTGCTGCTGGTCTTTCCCAAACCGGCCGATGGGCTGGATATAAAACGAGTGCGCCTTGCGGTCCGTGAGGGGCGTGCGCTGTGCTCGAAAGGCCTCCAGGGTCTGTGGCACCTCCTCAGGGTGGCGGAAGCTCCAGTCGGTCTCCTCAAAGCGGGGGTAGAGAGGAGCAAGGCGGCGCACGGTGGCATCGGGGTGCTGGGTGAGCGCACGCGCGGGCCGGTGGTGCTGGCTCCGGAGCAGGAAAAACACGCCTCCCGCCAGCGCCAGACCAAGCAGAAACAGTTGAAAGGTGCGCACCATAGTATAATCTTCGGCATGGATATCATTACCACCTTTGCGGGCACCGGCAAGCCCGAGCACAGCGGCGACGGCGGCGCGGCCAAGGACGCGGGAATCCAGGACCCGTTTACGCTGGCGTTCGATAAAAAAGGCAACCTCTATGTGGCCGAGGCGGGCGTCAATGCGCTCCGCAAGATCGAGGCGAAGACCCAAAAAATCACCACGCTCTACGACCAGCGCAAGGAATCGGGCGCGATTCAGACCGCCGAGGATCTGGTGGCCGTGGCGGTACAAGGCCAGCTTCTCTGGACGGCCCACCGGGTTAGCCACAAGATCCGCCACGACTCCCAGCCCCACGACTTTGTGTTCCAAGAGCCCCACGATGTGGCGGTCTCGGGCGATGGCCGCTGGCTCTATATCGCCGATGTGAAGGCCTGCCTGATCTACCGGCTTGGTGTGGGGATGGGAATCGGCAATCCTCAAGTCTTCGCAGGGACGGGCAAGCGGGCGCACACAGGCGACGGTGGCCCGGCGGCGCAGGCGGATATCTTTGGCGCTCGGGCGGTGTGCTGCTCTAGAGAGTTTGTCTATATCATCGAGCGAGAAGGCAACTGTGTCCGTCGCGTGGATGCACAGGGCATCATCACGACGATTGCGGGGACGGGCAAGAAAGGCTACACGGGCGATGGCGGCCCGGCGACCGAGGCGACCTTCAACGGCCCCAAGGGCGCGGCGTGCGACAAGGCAGGGAATCTCTTTATTGTCGATACGGAGAACCATGCGATCCGGCGCATCGACGCCAAGACGGGCGTGATCACCACGGTGACAGGAGGGCGGAAAGGCGCGGGCGGCGACGGTGGCCCGGCAACCGAAGCGGGGCTAGATCGCCCCCACGGCGTGACCGTTGGCCCAGACGGCGCACTCTATATCGGCGACACCCTCAATCACCGTATCCGCCGAGTTGCAAAGAGGTAAGAATCGCGATAGAATTACCGTCGCTATCTGGCGGGATAGCTCAGCTGGTTAGAGCGATGGATTCATAACCCATAGGTCAGGGGTTCAAGTCCCCTTCCCGCTATAGAGAAATCCCTATATGGATGCAGTATCCATATAGGGATTTTTTCTTTTAGTGCTTGCGGCGTCGGGCGGCGACAAGGCCGAGCAGGCCTAGCGCGCCGAGGGCAAGTGTCCCTGGCTCCGGGGCGGCGGTGGAGCCCGCGAAGCTATCGAAGTAGAGGGTCTTGGCGATCTGGATATTGGCCGCGGGGCCCACAAAGACACTATCAAAGGTGTTGGTGGTGGCGTTGATCTTCAGGACACTCCCATTGCCGCCGCTGGTGGGGTTGGCGGTGGCGTAGAGGTTGCCGTCGGGGCCAATGGCGAGGTCAAAGCCGCTGAGGTTGTTGAAGATCGCCCCGCCCGCGCCATCGGTCACCGTGGTGAGGTAGCTCCCGGCGGCGTTGTAGCGGTTGATGCGGAGCGGGCCGCCCGCAAAGAGGCTCCCGACCGTGAAGAAGTCGCCGTTGGGCAGGATCGCGATTCCCCCGGGGCGGCTGATGCCATTGAGGCTTGCCCCCGTGACCAGGGCGGTCGGGACACTGGCGCTGGTGAAGTTCAGCGGGAGGGTGTAGATTCCCTGGTTGGCGCTGTTGCTGAAAAAGCCCATGGAGAAGAGCAGGCGGTTGTTGGCCGAGTCCAGACGAACGGACCAGGGATCGTTGGCAATCCCCGAGATATCCACGGTGTCGAGGAGGCTTCCCGTGATCGAGTAGCGCCGAATGCTGGCGTTCTGAACCCCCTGCGTGTTGGTGGTAATCAGCTCGGTGCCTGCGGGATTGAGCTGAAGCCCGATCACGTTGTTGAGGCTGATCAGGGTCGTGCGTGGCGCGGCGAGGTTGGTGCGGTTGTACTTAAAGACCGCGCCATCGCCAAAGGCGGCGATATAGAGATCGTTGGCCGTGGTCTGAATGTGGTCGGGCTGGGTTAGCGAGGGGATTGTCGCATCGGGGAGACCGCCGGTAAACGCATTGAAGCGCAATACCGAGTTGCCAGAAAAGTCCCCGACATAGAGATTCTGTGCCTGAGCGCCGCTTGTGAGCGCCAGCACTCCGAGGACAGCCAGTCCCCTTTTAAACGAAAATTGCATCCTTAAAACTCCTTCTACAGAGCAGCAATTGTGCAAGAATCGTGCCACGAAGATCACCGGAATATTTTTCGCGGAGATTGAACTTTTCAGAATCGTCGTTAGTTATTAGGGCAACAACCGCCCGCTATGGTGCGGAATTTAAATGGAGTAAACTTCCAATGAAACGATCAACCCTTTTTCTGTCGGGTGCAGCCCTTGTCTCTGCGATTGCACTGCTGACAGGCTGTGCTTCTGGTACTCAGCTTTCTGCAACACGGACATTTGATATTACATTAACTGATTTAACTAATCCCGCTGAGAATAGTGGTCAACCTTTCTCTCCTCCCGTGTTTATTACGCATGATTCCAGCGTGAAGCTCTTTGATCTAGGTCAAACGGCATCCAATGGGATTCAGAATATCGCAGAGGCGGGGAACCGGGCACCGATGGTGAGCGCACTGCAGCCACTCGTGGGAAGTAGCATCCTGTCGCTGCAGACACCGCTCTCGTCTCCGCTACTTCCGGGCACTTCGGTAACCGTTCGTGTGACCGTGGACGCTGCCCATCCTTATCTCTCGCATGCTTGGATGCTGGGGCGCACCAACGATGGCTTTGGCGGGCAAAATAGCATCAATCTCTTCGACCAGGTGGGGGCCAAGACCTACGACGTGCTGGGAATGGATGCTGGCACGGAGCTCAATAGCGAGAAGCGTGGGTTTCTGGGAGCACTGGGCGGTGGCAATGCCCGCGACCCCGAGAACGGCGTGATCCGTGTCCACGAGGGCATCACGGGCCGTGCGGATGCGCCGCTCTCCTGGAACTGGAGCAATGGCTCGATCCCGGCCAGCCAGAACCCGGTGGCCCGCGTGACCATTACCCCGGTGGATGTCCCGATGGGCTAGCGACCGCATCGGTGGCCTCGGAGAGGAGGCGCCAGAGGGTCTCCTGCCACTCCAAATCCGCGTGCTCGGGCTTCATCTGCACCGAGCGCAGGCAGGAGACACGCGTCTCCCCTTCGAGGCCAAAGAACGCTCCCGGTAGCTCGGCGAGGGCGAGGTGCAGCCCGCGCCGAGCCGCCTCCTCAAACACCGCACGCGCTGACATGTCTCGCACGCCCCACACGACAATATCCAGCTCCGGCGCAAAGCCGACTAGAAAACGCGGATCGGCGGCGAGGCGCTCGTAGAGAGCAAGGGCCGCACTTCGGCACTGGGCGAGCATCCCGGCAAACTCCCCACCCGGCACGGGCGGCAGGAGGCGCTGGGTTGCCCAGAGTGCGACCGCGGCGGCTCCGGCGCGCGAGCACTCCAGGCTGATCTCCCCTAGATGAAGCTCGGTGGAGCTGAAGTAGGTGTAGGGTGAGTCGTGCTTGTAGAAGCGCCCGACACTGGGATCGGAGAACAGCACGCAGCCGCAGCCGTAGGGCTGGAGCCCATGCTTGTGCGGGTCGATCACCAGCGAGTCGACGTCCCCGATCCGCTCAAACGCCGCGCGCGCCTCAGGTCCCAGGTTCGCTGCCAGCCCGAAGTAGCCGCCGTAGGCCGCGTCGGTGTGGAGCCGGAAGCCGTACCTCTCGCGCAGCGCCAGGATCTGGGGCAGGGGATCGACCGAGCCGGTCGCGGTGGTTCCCAGGGTCGCCACGACACAGCCGATATCGCCGCGCTCCAGCCGCGCCTCCAGTGCCGCCATGTCCATGCGCCCAAAGCGATCCACGGGCACCGCCTCAAAGGGCAGGCCCAGCACCGCGCTGATCCGGGAGTGCGTGTAGTGCGCCTGCGACGATGCCAGCACGACTTTCCCCGGCGCGAGCCGCCCCGCCACCCAGAGCGCCTCTAAATTCGCCATCGTCCCGCCGCTGGTCAGGTGCCCCAGAAACGTTGTCCACCCAAACATCGCCGCCAGCTGCGCGACCGCCTCTTTCTCCATTTGGGAGCTCGCCCGCCCGCCGTCGAGCGCGTGGTTGTTCGGATTGACGTACAGCGCGAGCTGGTACGCCAGCCGCGCGACCGGGTGCGGCGGCTTGAGCATCTGCCCAGCATAAAGGGGATGAAAGTAGGGATAGTTGTCCTGAAGCCGAACCGCCACCTCCTGCAAGACCGCCGCGAGCGTCGCAGGATCGGCAGTCTCCGCGTGCGGCGGCAGGTCCGAGAAGCCCGCCCCGAGCGTGGCGAGGGCGTCTTTCAAGATATCGAGCGTGCTGTCGTTGGGCATCTTCCCCCCTAGCCCCCGCCCAGCGGGGGGACAAAGCAGAATCGGATTCCTTATCTTCCCCCCGCCCGGCGGGGGTTAGGGGGCAGTTACCACCGCAGCTTGGCGGGGAAGAACTGGTCGATGAGCTCTAGGTAGTAGGGCTTCAGGGCGGCCACGTCGGGGCGCTCGTCGGTCTTGGTGTAGAGGTCGTAGGGGTTGAAGGCTTTGACGGCGCTTAAAAGCTGGCGGTCCTTGGCGCTGGTGAGGTGCGTGTAGGCGCCCTCGTTGTGCCAGGGGTAGAAGGAGTGAAAGCGGATCATGTAGAGCGCCTCGTCGGGGAGGTGGTCCTTGACCACGTGGTAGAGGTACTCGTCGTGGCCCCACGAGAGATGCACGTTGTCGAGGCCCGTCTCCGGCTCGTAGATGCCGTACTCGGTCTGGTACTCAGCCACCTGGCTATCGGGGTTGAGGGCGAAGAACTCGGGGTAGACACACTTCTCCGAGTACTTGCAGCCGGTCGCAAACGTATCCCCGACCACGGCCCACTGCGGCTCGCCAAAGAGGCAGAGAATCTTCCCCAGATCGTGGATGAGGCCGGTGAGCACAAACCAGTCCGGGTGACCGTCCTTGCGGATCGCCTCGGAGGTCATCAGCAGGTGCTCGATCTGGGTAAAGTCGCCGTCGGGGTCGGAGTCGTCGATCAGCTCGTTGAGAAACTCCATCGCCTCCCAGATGCCCATCTCGCGCCGGTTCAGCGCCAGGTAGTCGGCTTTCTTGGCCTTCACAAAGTCCAGGGTCTGGTGGGTGTGGTTGAGGCGGTAGAAGGTCTTGACGGTATCGCGGGCCTCGGCCTCGTAGTCCCGGAACTTATGCTCGGTGTTGGTTTCCATGCCCCACCGTTCGGCAAAAACAGCGGGATTTCCTGCCCACGGAAGTTAGAGGAGGCTCCTTATCTAACTCTCCGCCGTGTGCTCTTGCACCGTGAGCCGCATCAGAGTGGGAGAATACCCAGTGTCTGCATGACGGATGCGGGCGTTTCCTCCCGAAGCTGGGCCAGCTCGACCACTGCCTCCAGTCGGGCGACCTGCCAGCGCTCGATCTGGGTGAGAAGCTCCAGTCGCTCTTGGTACTGGTCGGGGGTAAGAGTGGCGGACTCGGCTCGTGTGTCCAGCTCCGCTTTCCTTGCCCAGAGCGTCTCGGGTAGCCCCTCCGAGATCACGTGTAAAAGCTCGCTCTCCCGATCCTGCACTGGCTCTCGAAACAGCGCCGCCGCCATGAGCGCTGCCGCAACTTCCTCCGTGGGACGGTTCTGCTTTTTGGCCAGTGCCTCCAGACGGCGTTGTGTGGGGGGATCGAGCGAGATGTTCATGAAGAGATTATATCCCCCAGTGTCCCGGAACTTATGCTCGGTGTTGGTTTCCATGGCTCGCCGTTTGGCAAAAGCAGGTCTGTAGGTGCGAGATGAGCCTGTCAAACGCTGTGTAATCTACATAGCTGTTGAGCCGAGTGCTCACAAGGACATCCGTCCCGAGCGCGGCAATCGACGATCTTAGCTCGCCGAGGTTGGCGCACACAACCGCTGCATCGAGTCTGGCTCCCGCGTGCGCGACGGCTTCGGGGGTGAAGTCGAACGCGTCTAAGCCGCAACACTCGGCAACGCAATGAGTTTCGAGTGCGGCCCACATCGGCTCAAGTTGGACCAGTAGAGGATCGATCTCGATTGCTCGGTCGTAGTGTCCGGTCAGATCAATGACGTTAATCCACTGCTCCGTGCCAATCGAGATAGCCTTCCTCATTTGAGCCAGCCGACCGCCGATTTCGGTGCGTAGAAGAGGGTTCCGTGAAGCTCCTTAGGAGGCAGTGTCGCTTCCTTACGATGAGTCCACTTCAAGAGATCTTTCGAAGTGGCCAGCTGGAGTCCGTCCCCGGCCGGCTCGTCCCAGACAAGAATCCAATGGTCCTGGTACTTGATCAGAGAGGGCCCCTCCGCCATCGACTTTCCGGGATCCGTATTAGACAACATGGGGGAGTGATTTCCTGCGATCGGTCCCTGAAGCGGGGTGAAGTTGGGACGGTCCAGGTCCAGCCCCGTGAAGGTGACCCAGAGGTTGCGCCCCGGCATCTTGGGAAGATTCCAGTTGCGCGAGCACTTGATGACCATGGCCCAGCGGTTGTTCGGTTCATCCAGACGCATCACGGCGTCGATAGAGGCGAAGTCGCAGGGATAGAAGACCTTAGGGGCGCTATAGGTCTGGAAGTCCTTGGTTCTGGTGATGTAGACGCGATTGTCGTATTGGGAACCAATCTTGCCATCGTTGTTGCTGGCATTGTCGTTGTCGCGCTCACGTGGCGTCGTGCTGGAGAAGAGGATGAAGTAGTCCTGCTTCGCCGGATCCCAATGCAGCTCCGGTGCCCAGACATTGTTCGGTTGATCCTCCTTGGGAAGGCTTGCCGGGAAAGGAGTTACCAGTCTAGGCTCCGACCACTGCACGAGATCCTTCGAGGAGGCGTAGCCAAAGGTTCGGGTTGTCCAGCCGGTTGTCCAGACCAGATGGAAGACACCATCGCGGTAGAGGACCGAGGCATCGCGCACCAAGTTCTGACCGTTGGGCCACGGGGGAGGCAGGAAGAAAGGTTTTCCGTTGTTGAGCGGGGCGAAATGAATACCGTCGGTGCTCTGCCAAAGGTGCGGGCCTTCCTTTTGGTCCTTAAACGAGGTAAAGAGTAGCACCTCATCGGAAGTGGGATGCCCCGCGGCCTGGTAGTTCGTCTGGGCACCACAGGGTAGCGTCGCAGTGCAGAGAAAGAAGGCTGACAAAAAGTGACGGAGGAAGGTTTGCATGGGGGTTAAGGATTTGGTTAGGCCGGTTTTCTAACCGTTGAGCGAGTGACGGTGTGGCTATCCACCTTAGACGATTTTGGGGATTGTACCCTACTGCCCCGAGGTTTACCGTCGGGTTTATGGGGTATTTACGAAGTGGTACGACGTAGGCGCTCGATGAGAGAGCGTAGCTCTTCTTCGTAGGCTTCGATTTGTTCACGAAATGCTAGGTTCTCCCGTGCCATCCGCTCATTTTGTCGAAGTCGCAGTCGGTGCCCCACCAATTGTGGACGGTTGAGATGGAGTGTCTCAATGTGAAATCCTGCGGTCTCTGTTAGAGCAACTAGTTCCCCGCTTTCGGACTCTGTAAAGTGCTCAGGGAGGTTATCGCGAAGCGGGTGTAAGAGGCGCAAAACCGCTTGAGGATCGGGATTCCAGAACTCCCCTTTAAAACCATTGCAGGCGTGGCAGCAGTAAACAAGATTCTCCAGAGCATCGGTGCCCTGTGCCACCTGAGGCTGAAAGTGATCTATCGTTAGCTCTGCCCCATTGTCGAGCTCGCTGATGCCACAGTAGCCACAGCGCCGACTAAAAAGCTCGCGAACTTGCCGTCGGACAGTGAGACGCATCTCAGCGGGGGCGAAGGCTCAGGCGCGAGAAGGCACTATCAATGGCCGCTTTCTCGCTCTCCACTTCGGGCACCAGAATGCGCAGGCGCTCTACCAGTGCTCGCTTGCGTGCGAGTATCTGGCGTAGCTCCTCGTTCTCCCTCTGAAGTAGCGCCGCTTCTTCGTCCAGGCGAGCATTGGCCGCAATCAGGGGATCGTTCTCAATGGGCTCTTGCATGCGCTGATTATACCGCTGGAATACGGACACCAACCAAGCAGGTGTATAGTGGAGGAGATGTTTGAGGAGGAACCGTTGCTCGCCCGTGCGGCCCGTCTGGGGGATCGTGCGGCGCTGGAGCGTCTGATCGCGGACGGGGCCGACATCAATGCGCGGATCGATTTTGAGTGGGAGTACCTCAGCGCTTGCGGGAACGTGACACCGCTGATGATCGCGGCGCGCTCCGTGGACGGGGCCACGGTGGCGACTCTGGCTTGGCTTTTAGAGCACGGCGCGGATCTCTTTGCCACCAGCGATGAGCGCGGCCACCAAAATGCCGCTTGGTATGCTGCGGGTCTGGGTGGGCGCTGGGAGTGCCTGCCTTGGCGCAATGTCCCCAGCCACGGAGAGCGCCTGCGCTTTCTGCTGGATGCCGGGCTGGAGCCCACCAATTATATGCTCTGGGAAGCCTGCGATGCGGGCGATCCAACGCGGGTAAAGCTCTTGCTAGAGCGTGGCGTCTCGCCCCATCCCACGGACGAGGGCTACTCTCACGGGATTCCCCTGCTCCGTGCCGCCAAATCGGGCTCTGCCGCGTGTGTCCAGCTCCTCCTCGATGCGGGAGCCGATCCCAATGTCATGGACCGCCAGGGCATGACAACCATTCTCGGTGGGGCAGGTTCCGCCGAGGTCGTGCAGGTGCTCTTGGCCGCCGGAGCAAGCCGAGATCAGGCCATTGAGTACAACGAGGATGTGCTGGGGTGCCTACTGGAGAACGCCTTTGGGTACGAGCGTTGCCATGTAGGACACCGGGCCGCCGCCCAAGCGCTTCGGGATGCAGGGGCACCGCTAGAGCCCGCGAGCGGCTCTCGGCTTCCTGCTCTCGCCTAGCGGCGGCATGCGGATGCGCTGGACTGGCTGATGGACCGTGGCGCGCCTCTCACTCATGCGGGCTGGACAGCACTGCACGCCGTCTGCTGGCCGGGAGAAAGAACGGTCACGGGCGAGGATGTTCGTGCAGAGACCGAGCAGATTATCCGGCGATTGATTGCCGAAGGGGTGCCGATAGATTGCCAAGATGCCAACGGGCTAACCCCGCTCCTGACCGCACTGGATGGCGACGAAGTGAGTTTTACTGCGGTGCGGACGCTTCTGGAGCTGGGCGCGACCGTGGGGGCATGCGATCAAAAAGGGCAGACGGAGCTCCACTATGCGCTGTCTTCCCCCGACTGCATCCAACTCTTGCTGGCTGCCGGTGCCGATCCCCTGCGCCCCGATCACGCGGGAATCACCCCACAGGCGCTGGCCGAGCAGAGTTTACGCTACTACCAAGAGCGTCTGGAAAGGGCGGAGGCAATTCCCGGAGTCCGGGAGTCGGTGCGCCGTGCTCACTTTACCCCTTACGTCGAGGCGGCGCAGAAGGTCGTTGCGCTGTTAGCTGGGTGACATCTCTCCGGCATCCCTCCCCCGGCCCCTCCCTTCGCTTGAAACCCAACTTCGTTGGGACGAAGGGAGGGGAGCCACTCAACCCACCCCCTCTTTTATCTCCCCCTCCCTTCCCCCCTCGGAACGAGGGTTTCAGGGGAAGGGAGGGGGCCGGGGGGAGGGATGTTAAGAGGTTATATACCCGCCAGCGCCTGCTCTAGGTCGGCGATAATATCCCCGACATGCTCGATACCAATCGAGAGGCGCACAAAGTCTGGGGTCACGCCGGTGGCGGCCTGCTCCTCCTCGGTGAGCTGGGAGTGGGTCGTGCTGGCGGGGTGGATGATGAGGCTCTTCGCATCGCCGATATTGGCCAGCAGCGAGAGCAGCTTCACCGACGACACCAGCTTGCGGCCGGCATCGACCCCGCCTTGCACCCCAAAGCCAACCAGCGCCCCGTACTGCGTGTTGCCGTCGCTATCTTTCTTGTGGTAGCGGTTGGCGATCTCATGCGCCGGGTGCTCGGGGAGGCCGGGGTAGTTCACCCAGGTCACCTTGGGGTGGGTCTTGAGCCACTGCGCCACCGCCAGCGCGTTCTTGCTATGGCGCTCCATGCGCAGGTGCAGGGTCTCCAGCCCGATAATCAGCTGCCACGAGTTGAAGGGAGAGATCGCCGCACCCATGTCGCGCAGGCCCTGGAGGCGTGCCTTGAGGATATAGCTCATCGAGCGCAGCGGCTCCGGCAAGCTCGCCAGAACGAGGCCGTGGTAGCTGGGATCGGGCGACGTAAAGTCCGGGAACTTGCCTGAGGCCGCCCAGTCAAACTTGCCTGAATCGACGATCACGCCGCCAATGGTGGTCCCGTGCCCCCCGATAAACTTGGTCGCCGAGTGCACGACAATATCTGCACCGTGGGCGATGGGATTGACGATGGCCGGGGACGCCGCCGTGTTGTCGATCATCAGCGGAATCTTATGGGCGTGCGCGATCTCCGCCACCGCCGCGATATCCAGCGTGTCGAGCTTGGGGTTGCCCATGGTCTCAGCAAAGATCAGCCGGGTCGAGTCTGTGATCGCCGCCGCAAAGTTCTCGGGCTTGCTCGGGTCCACAAACGTGGTCGTGATCCCTAGCTTGGGGAGCGTGTGGCGAAGTAAATTCCACGTCCCCCCATACAGCGACGACGACGAGACGATATGATCGCCCGCATTCAAAATATTCAGGATCGCCAGGGTCTCTGCCGCCTGCCCGGAAGCCGCCGCCAGCCCGCCGATTCCCCCTTCGAGCGCCGCCACGCGCTTCTCAAAGACGTCGGTAGTGGGGTTCATCAGGCGGGTGTAGATATTGCCAAACTCCTTCAGGCCAAACAGATTCGCCGCATGGTCGGCATCGTTGAAGACATAGCTCGTGGTCTGGTAGAGCGGCACCGCGCGTGCGGTCGTCGTGGGGTCGGGGACTTGCCCGGCGTGCAGTGCCAGGGTATCGAAGTGCAATTGGGATTCATCCAGTGACATAGGGATTTCCTTTCCGTTCAGCTAGATTATAGGTCAGGCAAAAACCAATGTCAATTAATTCCGATAGACTTAGTCTGGATTTAATCCCTTGCGGGTTTGAAGACCAGCCTAGGGCGAGCAGGCTCGCTCGTTGGCTTGGCGAGCCAGAGCAGGTGGCGGCGAAGCGGCTCGTTCTCCAGCGACTGGGCCATCAGGAGTGTGATGAGCTGCTCCTTGGTGCAAGTCTCCAGATGCTTCTGAATCGTGTCCATCGTGCTGCCCTTGGGAACGGCGACCTCCTCGACCGCGTTGCGCCGCACGTACGCCAGCCCCAGCGCGACCAGGTGCTTGCAGAAAGCGCCATCGTCTTGGTGGTAAGGGCAGGAGCAGTCGTAGAGCAAGTTCCCCCGCGTCGTCACCGAGAGGGACGCCGTGTAGGGCTGCGTCCCCCGAATCGCCGCCGTCACCCGCTCCGTATCGGCCTTCATCAGCACCACCGCACCCGCCGCCAGGTACTCTTCCCCCAGCTTCCACGAGCGGGCATCGGCGTAGCGCAACAGCCGCGCCTCGGTCAGCACTTCCTCCAGCGGAAGCTTCACACTCGCTGCCGCCGCCTCCGCCCGCCGTCGCCGCCGAATCGGTGAGATCGGCTCGGGTGTCGGCTCTGGCTCAATGGGGGGCTGTTCTTTTGGTCGTCGTCCCATGGTGATATTGTTGGCCCTAAGGCGCGGGATCGCAAGAGATGCCATGCTGGATCGCGAGTGCTCGGGCAAATGCAGCAAATTGGTGATTTGCTTGCATTGCCTCACAAAGAATTTGTTTTGCTTTTGGATCGCTGGTAGCGTAGGTTGCCAGCACGGCAAGACGTTTGACTTGTTTATCGCGCTCGTCCCGCAGATTGGAGCGGTTGAGTCCCAGCAAGCGGCGTGTCGTCCGCCCCCGAGTCGTCTTTCCTAAGACAACAGAGGTATTGCTCTGTGCGTGCCAGCGAAAGTGCAGGTGCTCAGTCGGGTTGTCTTTTGTCGGGTCGAGCAGCAGAGAGGTTCCATCAGGAGCGAGAGGGAAATGATCGCGCTTATGCCCCTGATTGCAGCGTGGGCAGGCGAGTAGCAAGTTTTCCCAAACGAAGGTTAGGTGCTCAAAGTGGGCTTTGGGGCGAAAGTGCTCGATATCGCTGTAAGCGACATGCGTGATACACGCCTCGCAAAACGCGCACTTGCCATGAAACATCGCCTCTAGAGCCAGCTTAATCTCCACATGGCGGTAGCGGTCTTGTTTCGCTTTACGCTCCTCGGGGGAGGTTGCCGCCAGAAGTTCCGCCAGCCAGAGGGCCTCATTTGCCACTAAAATGGCTGGCTTTGCCGTGCGAGTGACAGAAATCATCCCAGCTTCTCGCGTAGGTAGTCCTCCAGCTTGGCCTCAAACGAGCCAGGGGCTGGCTTTCCTCCAATAGGACGGACCTCGGCCATAAACCTCTGAAGCTTCTGTAGCTCCGTCTCTTCTGCCGCCGTGCGCTGCTCTACTTCGAGCAACTCATCGTAGCGGTCTATCTTCTTCTCTACCTCAGGTGGGCGCGGAGCCACCATCCCGAACGCAGGGCTTTCGAGCGCCCGGTTGATGTCCATCGCCGCTAGGTCATCGTCGATGCGCTGCACACTCGCCTTGCCGTCGTTGATCTCCAACTTCAGTGTCAGCACATCATCGCGTAACTCGCCCGTTTCTCCGTTCCAGTACGCCCCCATCGCCACGAGGGGGCTGTGGGTGGCGACAATGAACTGAATATTGGGAAATGCAGAGCGCAACTTCTGCGCGATCCACGCCTGCCAGCGCGGGTGAAGGTGAATATCAAGCTCATCAATCAATACAACCCCTTCTTCTTTCATAGGGTCTTCGCTGTCGGGGAAAGCATTGATAAGTCGCCAAATTAAATCACCACCAAGAGCAAGCACGGAGCGATAGCCATCGCTGAGAGCATAGGTTGGAACTGATGTACCTTGAGCGATAAATCGAATTTGTCCATCATTATCTAGAGCACTTCTATCAAATTCGACACCACCAGGTAATAGTAAACTTAACGCACTTAAACCTGACTCCAGTTTGCGTCGGGCGGCCATGTCACCTTTCACAGAGCGGTAATCCAGAGATGAAATCCATTGATTAAAAGTTGTAAGAGGAGTATCCTCATCAAACAGAGTTATGAAATTTGCTCGTATACCTTGCTCTTGAAATTCAATAAGTGGTGAAAACTCTTTGCGAGATAGACGGCGAAAGGCACCATAAGCTGCCGAAAAGCCTTTTGGCGTTTTATTGTATATGTCAGCAAAGGTAATTGATTGATTTCGTATGAAAAAACCATATTCCCATAAATTATCGTCATTTTCTTTTATTGATGCTGATAATTGACTCATGTGGGAATTTTGTCTAGGCCAATAAGAGGTTAGTTCTTTGAAGAAAAATCCCCATAGTGGCTCTCCTCCAATTAGTAGTGCTATTGATTGTAATACCGTAGTTTTTCCTGTGGCATTTTCACCAATTATATTTACCCACTTGGCTATAGTGTTTCCATTGTCGTTTGCAAAGGAAAATTCGGACTTCTGGAAACATTTTATGTTATGAATGCTTAGCTTTCTAACATGCATGATAAAATCCCGTTAGATTTGTAACGAAGCATCTTCGATTGGCAATGCTGAAATTTCGGCCGCATATCAAGCATTTCTCAGAAGAGATGAAGCATCTCCGCTTGATAATAGACTGATTTTGTTTGTTGAAGAAGAGTTTTATTTTTGACATGAGCTTTATGCAGCGGCGAACTCGGTGTAGGGACGAAGCGATGGGTGTTTAAAGGCGAGAACTATCTTATCTGAGGGGATACCGGCTTTAAGTAGCTCTGTGGCAATTCCTTCTTCAGTGTCGTCTTTTTGAATCCAGAGCTTGCCATCGAGAATATCAATGTGGACAAGCGTTCCGTAGAGGCGACGGTAGCCATCCCAGCCGACATTTGCCAGGATATAGCGGTCTTGTTTCTCATCAATCACGGACTCAATGGCAAAGTGTGCTTTGTTGCCCGGCCATGATTCCCAAGTACGAAATACGGCTACTATTTTCTCACGATAGGAAGCTAAGGTATCCATTTGGTTATCACCTCACTGGTAGGGTCGTATCCAATTAGTAAAACAAGGCCATCCTCGATCAGGTTCAGTCCTACCTCTTCTGTAAAGATACCCGATAGAGCTGCCTGTGGAACGGCAAGATAGAGCTGTCGATCAGGGTCGTGGCGTCGCATCGTGGAGCGGTAGACGATGAACTGTCCGATGGCACTTTCAAGATCCGCGACCTCGCTTTTGCCTGCAAAGGTTTTGATCTCGACGGCAATTTTTTGGGTGCTTTTCTCCGCCCCGAGAACGAACTCTGCTCCAAGATCAACAAAAAGCGTCCGCGATTTCGTGGTGAGAACATAAGGCTCGTGCGTGATCGTCCACCCGTCTTTCACAAGAGCATTTCGGACAGCGTGATGGAAACGATCTAGCGCAGGCATGGCTGTTTACACCAATTCCCCCATGAAGCCCCAGAGATGGCCTTCTAGGGCGCGGACCTTGACGGTGTGGCCGGTGAGGTTGCGGTGGGCGTCGAAGTTGACGGTCTTGCCGCCTCTTGTGAGGCCGTGCCACTGGCCAGGGTGCTTGGGGGAGGCACCCTCGACCAGCACATCGTAGACGCGGCGCTCGGCGGCGTACTGGTTGTTTTTCTCCACGACGATGCGGTTCTGAATCGCGATCAGGCGCTCCAGGCGCTCGACCTTGACGGGCTGGGGAATCTGGTCGGGCATTTTTGCGGCGGGGGTGGGGTGGCGCGGGGAGTAGATGAACATAAACGCCTGGTCGAAGCGGATCTCCTCCACAAAGTCCAGGGTATTCTGCACCTGCTCCTCGGTCTCGCCGGGGAAGCCGAGCATCAGGTCCGTGGTGATGACGATATCGGGCATCGCGGCGCGTAGCTTTGCGACAATGGTTCGGTACTGGTCCAGCGTGTAGCCACGGTTCATCCGCTTGAGCAGCACATCGTCGCCGACTTGCACGGGAAGGTGCACTTGCTCGCAGACCGCCGGCAGGCTCGCCATCGCCTCGATCACATCGTCGGTGAAGTCCTTGGGGTAGGGCGACGTGAACCGAATGCGCTCGATGCCGTCGACCGCGTCCACGCGGCGCAGGAGCTCGGAGAAGCTACAGGTCGCTTCGAGGCCCTTAAGGCCGTAGGAGTTGACGGTCTGACCGAGCAGGCAGACCTCTTTGGTGCCGTGCTGCGCAAGATACTCCACCTCGCCGATAATCTCCGATGCCGGCCGGGAGCGCTCTTTTCCGCGCGTGTGGGGGACGATGCAGAACTGGCAGAACTTGTCGCAGCCGTACATGATGCTGACAAAGCTCTTTAGTTTTCCCGTAGTGACCCGTTTGCGCTCGGGGAGATAGAGCTGGCTCTCCTCCTTCTTGCGCGGGAGCTGGAGCTGGATCAGCACATCGCTGGGGGCGTTCTGCTTGGCCGCGCCGCTCTCCAGCAGGCTCTGGCGCGTGCGCACTAACTCCGGGATGCGCTCTAGCTGCGCGGTGCCGGCGATCAGGTCGATGTGCGGCGCGCGCCTCGCGATCTCGGCACCGGCGCGCTGGGCCATGCAGCCCGTCACCCCGATCACCATGTCCGGGCGGGCCTGCTTCAGCTCCGCGAGGATTCCCAGCTGCGAGAAAACCTTGTCCTCAGGCTTCTGGCGCACCGAGCAGGTATTGAGCATCACCACATCGGCGTCTTCGAGCGAGTCGGCTTTCTCCAGCCCATCGGAGAGCAGCAGGTTCTCGATCTGGTCGGAGTCATCGACATTCATCTGGCAGCCCCAGGTGATGACATGAAATTTCTTGGTTTTCTCAGCCATAGCAACGGCTATTGTATCGCGCTACAGTAAACTAGCTCTATGAAGGCTGCGACGCTCACCCTGGACCGTGATTTTTCCCTTGCCCCGATCGACCCGCGGGTCTATGGTGGCTTTGCCGAGCACCTGGGGCGGCATATCTACACGGGAATCTACGAGCCTGGCCACCCGACCGCCGATGCGCAAGGCTTTCGCCAGGACGTGATCGCGCTGGTGCGGGAGCTGGCGATGCCGATCATGCGCTACCCCGGCGGCAACTTTGTCAGCGGCTACCACTGGGAAGACGGGGTCGGGCCACAGGAGACGCGGCCCCGGCGGCTGGACCTGGCCTGGGGAGTCACCGAGACCAATGCGTTTGGGACCAATGAGTTTATCGACTGGTGCCAGAAAGTAAACACCGAGCCGATGCTCGCCGTGAACCTGGGGACGCGCGGCCCCGACCAGGCGCGGCAGCTTGTCGAGTACTGCAACCATCCCGGCGGCACCCAGCTCTCCGAGCTCCGAATCTCGCACGGCTGGCGCGCGCCGCACGCCGTTAAGACCTGGTGCCTGGGCAATGAGATGGATGGCTTCTGGCAGATGGGGACCAAGACACCCTACGAGTACGGCCGCCTCGCCAACGAGACCGCCAAGCTGATGAAGTGGGTGGACAGCCGTATCGAGCTAATCCTGTGTGGCTCGTCGGGGCGGGGCATGCCCGATTTTGGCAAGTGGGAGTGGGAGGCGCTTCAGGAGTGCTATGAGAATGTCGATTACCTCTCGCTGCACACCTACTACGATGACCACAACGGCGATCTGGCCAGCTTTGTCTCCGAGCCGGACAACATGGGGGACTTTATCGACGAGGCGATCGCGCTCTGTGATGCGGTGAAGGCGAGTAAAAAAAGTAAGAAGACCCTCCACCTGAGCTTCGACGAGTGGAATGTCTGGTTTCCCAAGAACAACGCCCTCCCACAGAAGCGCACCTGGCCTGAGGTCAGTGAGCGCCCCAGCGATGTCTACGACATGGCCGATGTGCTGGTGGTGGGCGGGATGCTCCTGACCCTCATGGAGCACGCCGAGCGCGTCAAGATCGGCTGCATCGCGCAAGTGGTGAACCTGCTCGCCCCAATCCTCACCGAGCCGGGCGGGCGGGCGTGGCGGCAGACCATCTTCTGGCCGTTCCACCACGCCGCCACCCTGGGCCGAGGGACCGCCCTGCGCTGCGCCGTCAATGCCCCGCGTTTTGATAGCAAGGTCCGTGAGCAAGCCAGTGTCTTAAAGACCGTCGCCGTGCTCGCCGACGATGAGAGCGCACTGACAATCTTCGCCATCAACCGCGACCCGGCTGGCGACCCGCTGGAGCTCTCTCTCGACCTGCGCGCCTTTGGCACACTCGCGCCCCACGAGCACCTCTGTATCGCGCACCCGAACCTCAACGCCGAGAACACCGCCGACGCGCCAGAGACGGTCGTCCCGCACACACGCGCACTCCCACCACTCGACCACGGCAAGGGAGCCGTCACGCTCCCGCCGCTCAGCTGGAATGTCCTGCGCTATCGGACCGCGCCGTGATGCCGCCGGTTGGAAACCAGCGTCTGCAATGGCCTCGTCCCTCGGCCGCAAAGCCCGTGCCGGGCTGGGAATAAGTTCGGTAGCCCGGCACGGGCTTTGCGGCACGCAGTGCCATTGCAGACGTCCCATTCCATGGGGCGATAAAATAGCGTCATGTTCCCCGATACCCTGCCCGCCGAAGTGGCGGCCTGCTTGGACCGTCATATCCTGCGTTGCTGGTTTCCCCGCGCAGTCGATCCCAAAGGTGGGTTTTTACAGAGCTACGACGACACCTGGAAGCCGGGGGCGGATCACGAGCGCAACGTGGTCTACCAGGCGCGGCTGACCTGGACCGCCGCCGAGGCCGCGCTGCGGGGGAAGCCAGAGGAGGCAAGCGCTTGGCGTGAGCGGGTCGCGCACGGGGTGGCGTACCTGAGCAGCGCCCTCTGGGACGACACACGCGGTGGGTTTTACTGGTCGGTGGACACGGAGACAAAGCAGTCCACGCGCGATGAAAAACATGTCTACGGCAATGCCTTTGCGGTCTACGCCCTCGCCACGGCCTACAAAGCGACCAAGGACAGCGCGGCGCTGGAGTGGGCCAAGCGCGGCTTTGCCTGGCTAGAGCGGCACGCCCATGACAGCAAGCACCTCGGCTGGCACGAGGCGCTGACACTCGACGGCACGCCCAAACCGCGGGGAGCGGGCAACGACCAGATCGGAACGGCGCTGGGGCTCAAGTCCATGAACACGCACATCCATGTGCTCGAAGCCCTCACCGCGCTCCACGAAGTCTGGCCGGACCCGCTGGTGCGAACACGCCTTGCGGAGGCACACGCGCTGGTGCGGGACACGATCGCCCAGCCCGACGGCTACCAGCGGCTGTTCTTCCTCCTCGACTGGACCCCCGCGCCCGACCACCTCAGCTTCGGCCACGATGTCGAGACCGGCTTCTTGCTCCACGAGTCCGCCCACGCGCTAGGGCTCCGTAATGAGCCGAAGGAAAAGACCGCCAAGCTCGCCCGTGCCTTGGTCGATCACGCGCTCACCTACGGCTGGGACGAGAAAAACGGGGGCTTCTTCGACGCCGCCGACCGCGCGACCAAGAAGATCGAGCACCGGGAGAAGGTCTGGTGGGTGGAGGCCGAGGGGCTCAATGCTCTCTTACTGATGCACAAGCTCTACGGCAAAGAGACCCCGCGCTACGGCGAGGCGTTTCAAAAGCTCTGGGCCTTTATCCGCGACAAGCAGTGCGATGCGCTCCATAGCGGCTGGTTCTCCGCCACCGACGAAGCCGGACCGCCCCAGCGTAGCCGCGCCAAGAGCGATGCTTGGACCGATCCCTACCACCAAGCCCGCTCCCTCTGGCACGTTCTAGACGGGCTCAGAGCAAGCGCCCGATCCCGATAAGCAGCACGAGCACTAGCAGCAGCAAAAAGCCCACCAGCTCGCGGGCTGTCTGGCGGTCGATGCGTGGCGCTGGCTCTTGGGTCAGGTGCCAAAGGCCCATACTCTCCAGCTGCTCCTGCATGGCCTCCTCGATCTGGGTGCCCTTCCACTCCAGCTGAAGCGCCAGAATCTGCGCCGTCTTCGCTCGCACCTGCTCCTCCTCGCGGTCTAGGGCGCGTTTCACCTGCTCGCCGGTCTCAACCGCTTGCTGAAGGGTCTCCTCCGCACTGCGAAGTGAGAGCTCGTAGCTTTGCTTTTCGCGAAGGAGCTTATCGGCGAGAGCGTTCTCGCCCTTGCGAACCGCCGCCTCCGCCTTTTCCTGAAGATTCTGCACCGTCTTCTGGAGGTCATCTACCTGGCTTTGCAGGTTGTTCTTCTGCGTAAGCGCGATCACAGCTTGCTCTCGGTGCCGTGCGTGGAGCTCATCGAGACGTTTCTTGGCCAGGTCCAGCAGCTGATCGGCAGACCGTTCCTCGCGGGAGCGACGCTGGGGGAGCGGGAAGAGATACAGAAGGAGAGCGAGGTGTCGTTGCATTGTATTTCCTTTCCGGGAATGGGTGCTCACCGTGAGGCAAACCGTACCACGAGGACGAGTAGCCCGATTGTCACCAGCAGAAAAAAGCCCACTAGCTCCCGCACCGTCTTGCGGTTCAGCTCCGCCGAGGGATGCTCTAGCCCTATCGCGCGAAGCTGTTCTTTCAGGTACCGCTCGACCTCGCTCTCTTTCCACTGCACCCGGAGCGCGAGCAGCTCGGCGGTCTGTTGACGAATTCTCTCTTCTTCTTGCTTGACAGCACCCTTGAGCTTTTCGCAGTCTTCCTCGGCCCGCGCGAGTGTCTCGTCCGTGTTCTGGAGCGCCGCTACATAACCTTGCTTTTCTTTCAAGAGCTGGTCCGCCAGCTCATGATCCTGGCGTTTCCGAGCTTCGTCCGCCTTCTTGTCCAGTTTCTGGATCGTCGCTTTCAAGCTGTCCACTTCGTTCCGAAATTGATTCTTCGTTTCAATAGCCTGCACAACGCGCTCTCGGTTGCGGACATGCTCTTCCTGTATCTGGCGCTTCGCATGATCCCAAAGTTCTTCAGGAGACTCTCTCTTCCCCAGTTCCTCAGAGCGGCGTTTTGGAGGGAAGAATAGCTCACGAAGTAAGGCAAGATGGCGTTGCATGAAGAACACTCCGTTAGGCGAGAATATCGGCCACCACCGTTCCGTAGACATCCGTCAGGCGGTAGTTTCGTCCTCCGTAGAGATACGTCAGCTTGGTGTGGTCGATTCCCATCAGGTGCAGAATGGTCGCGTGCAGGTCGTGGACATGGACTTTCTTGTCCTGTGCGTGCCAGCCGTACTCATCCGTGGAGCCGTGCACCATGCCGCCCTTGACGCCGCCGCCTGCCAGCCACATCGAGAACCCAAACGGGTGGTGCTCGCGGCCGTCCATGCTCTCTGCGGTGGGCGTGCGCCCAAACTCGCCGCCCCAGATCACGAGGGTATCTTCTAGTAAGCCGCGTGCCTTGAGGTCTTTGAGCAGCGCGGCGATGGGCTGGTCGGTGGCGGCGCAGTTGTTGGGCAGCTCGGTCTTGAGGCCCCCGTGCTGGTCCCAGAGCTGGCAGCTGGAGCGCTTCGACGTGGCGGTGTGGTAGACCTGCACCATCCGCACGCCACGCTCGACCAGCCGCCGCGCCATCAGGCACTGCCGCCCGAAGGTCTCGGTGAGCGGGTTGTCGAGGCCGTAGAGTTTTTTGGTCTCTGGGCTCTCTTTCTCGACATCAAAGGCCTCGGGGGCCTCGCGCTGCATCCGAAACGCCAGCTCGAAGCTCTGGATGCGGCCCTCTAGCTGGGAGTCGCCGGGGCGGGCGGCCTTGTGGGCGGCGTTGAGCTGCGCCAGCAAGTCCAGCTGCTCGCGCTGCTTCTGCGCCGAGAGCTTGGCGTTGCTCAGGTTGGCGATCGGGTTCTTCAGGTCGCTGACCAGGGTTCCCTGGAACGCGGCGGGAAGAAAGCTGCTGGTCCAGAGCGGCGCCCCTTGCGCAGGCTGCGCCGGCGAGAGCACGACATAGCCGGGCAGGTTCTTGTTCTCTGTTCCCAGTCCATACAGGAGCCACGAACCCAGCGACGGCCGCGAGAACGCTTGCTCGCCGGTGTTCATCTGGAGGCACGCGCCGTTGTGGTTGATGTTGTCGGCGACCATGGAGCGAATCACGCACATGTCATCGACACACTCCGCCACCTTGGGAAAGAGCTCGCTGACCTCGGTGCCACACTGCCCGTGCTTCTTGAACTGCCACGGCGAGCCCAGGAGGTTTCCGGTCTTGGTGCGCTCCAGCGACGGCTTGGCAAACGGTAGCGGCTTGCCGGTCTCTGCGGTCAGGCGCGGCTTGGGGTCAAAGGTATCCACGTGCGACGGTCCCCCGGACATGAAGAGAAAGATCACGCGCTTGGCCTTGCCCGCGCCGGGCACTCCCCCGGGCACTCCCCCGGCCTCGTGCCTCGGCCACCCCCTCTCGCTCGTTTTCCCGCTTCGCGGGGACGAGAGGGGGGATGCGAGGGGGGAGGCTTGTGCTTCGTCGGCGAGCAGGCTCGCGAGGCCGAGCATTCCAAAGCCCGTGCCCCAGTTTTGCAAAATCTCACGTCGTGTCATAACTTTTTCTCCGGGAACCGCCCCGGTTGGAGCGGGGCGTCAACGAGCCTGCGGCTGGTAAGGGCTTCGCCCATAAAAGAGCTCTCTGCAGTTTGTATGGCCGAAGGCCTTTGCAGCGGAGCTTGCGACGCTCGTTGACGCCCCCCTCTAACGGGGGCGATCACAGCCGAGGCGATATTAGTCCACATAGCAGAACTCGTTGGCGCAGAGGAGCGCTTGAGCATAGGCCTCCCAGCCGTCGGGGGTGAGCTTTGCCAGAAAGCTCTGGCCGAGGGCGAGCTCCTTGGGCGATGGTGGGCGGGAGTAGAGTAGCTTGTAGGCGTAGACGATCCGCTCAGAATCGGTTCCCGGGTGGGCCTTGAGGCGGGCGGCGAGGGCCTGCGCTTGCTCCAGCGCGAAGGGGCTGTTGAGCAAGTAGAGCGCTTGCGGGGCCACTGTCGAGACCGTGCGTTTCTCCGCGCTATTGGTTGGGTCGGCGCTGTCGAAGAGCGGCCCAAAGCCCGTTCTATCCGAGCGTATCGTCATGGCGTAGACCGTCCGGCGTGGCGTCGCGATATCGCGGTAGGCGAGGCCGCCGGGCGTGCGGTCGAGCTTCCCCGATGCCGAGAGCAGGGCATCGCGGAGGGCCTCGGCCTCTAGGCGGCGGCGGGGTGCACGGGAGAGGAGCTTGTTGTCGGGGTCCTTGGCGAGGGCGCGCGCCGAGGGAACCGACGACTGCTGGTAGGCATCGCTGGTGACGATGCGCTTGTGGAGGGCCTTGAGGCTCCAGCCGCTCTGCACCAGCTCACGGGCCAGGTAGTCGAGGAGCTCGGGGTGGGTGGCTTTCTCGCCGAGCTTGCCGAAGTTGCTGGGGGTGGCCACGATCCCGCGACCAAAGTGCCCCTGCCAGAGCCGGTTGGCGATCACCCGCGCGGTCATGGGGTTTTTGTCGCTGGCGATCCACTCCGCCAGCTCACGTCGGCCACTACCGGTGGTGGGCTTGAAGGGGCCACCGCCCAGCACCACGGGCGCACCGCGGGGAACAAGCTCACCGAGGTTGTCGTAGCGGCCGCGCTTGTGGACCTTCACATCGTGGACACCCTCGTGCGGCGTCCCGGGGACACCGCCCTCCGCGATCCCATTGGCAATTTGGGGGACAGCGGGGATCTGGGCTTGGAGCGCAGTGCGCTCCCGCTCCAGCGCGGCAAGCTGGGTTTGCGTTGCTGCAGAGAGCTGGCTGTCGCTGTCGGGGAGAAACGGGCTCTGCTCCAGTGGTAGCGTGGCGGCGAGGGTGAGCGCCTTGGCATGATCTCCGGACTTCCAGGCAGCGACCACTGCACTTGCCTCCGGGGAGCGCTGGACGGGGCCAAGATCGACAAAGCGCCACGGCCCAAAGCTCCCTTGGCCGGCATGGGTGAGCGCGTCTTTTGTCAGCTCGTCGGTGCCCACTTTCCAGGTGAGGGTGGTCGTGTCACAGGAGTACTCGCCGCCGGGGAGGACACAGAGGAGGAGCGTCTCGCCTGCCTTGACACTCACTTCGCGCTTGAGGGGCGGCGCCGTTCCACCATTAGCCACCTTGCCGCTCGCCAGCACTTTTTCGTCCTGCCGTAGCTCCCAGGCAAAGCCATCGCCGCACGCGGGGTCAGCATCCGCGAGTGTGGCCTCGACCGCAACTGTCCCTGTCCGCTCCGCCTTCCAGACCGCCGCGACTCCTGCGTTGGGGCTGGGATGGAGATTTACCGAGCGCGGCGGCAGGGTGAAGGTCAGAATGCGCTGCGCTTGGTTTGTCGTATTCACCGTCGCACTGACCGCAGGCTTGTCGCCCTTGACGCCCTCAATTCCCGCGATATCGCCCACCCGCTGCATCGTCGTGCGTAGTGTAGGAGGGCCGTCGAGCGCCAGAAACTCCTGCCAGCGCCGCTCGGAGCCGGTGGGGATTTTTCCCTGCGCTGCTTCTCTGGCCCACGCCTGCGCCACGGCCTTGCGCGCCGCCGTGCGCTCGTCGGTGAGCTGCTTCTCCACGACAGCGAGTTTTTCGCGTGCCGCCTTCTGCGCTGGGGTTTCGAGGGGGATGCGCAGCATCACCTCGCCCGCGCCCTTGGGCGTGAGCTTGGGGAGGATATGGCTGGAGAAGAAAACCCCCGCCATCGCGTAGTAGTCGCGTGTGGAGATCGGGTCGAACTTGTGGTCGTGGCAGCGCGCGCAGCCGACGGTTAGTCCTAGAAATGCCTTGCTGGTCGTGTCCACCTGATCATCGGCGATATCCGTCAGGATCTTGTCTTTGTCCGCATCGCCGTTGCCCCAGTTGCCGATCGCCAGAAATCCGGTCGGGACGGGATCGCCGTCGAGGACATCGCCCGCGAGCTGCTTCTTAATGAACTCGGTGTAGGGCATATCCGCGTTGAGCGCCCCGATCACCCAGTCGCGGTAGCGCCACGCCTCGCTGATATCGCCCTCACTGCCCAGCCCGCGCGCATCGGCGGAGTCGGCGTAGCGTGCCACATCCAGCCAGTGCCGCCCCCAACGCTCACCGTAGGCCGAAGATGCCAGGAGCTCGTCGGCGAGCTTTTCATAGGCATCGGGGCGCGTGTCCTTGATAAAGGCCTCGACCCGCTCGGGCGTCGGCGGCAGGCCGGTGAGATCGAAGCTCAGACGTCGGATCAGGGTTCGTTTATCGGCCTTGGGCGCAAACCCCAGCCCCTGTTTTTGGAGCCGCGCTAGCAGAAACGCATCGAGATCGGTCCGCGCTCCCGCAACCGGCGGCGCAAGGCTAATCTTGACAGGCGAGTAAGGCCATGCTCCCGCGCGGGCTCCCCCAAGCTTGGGGGCGGGGGGGGCAACGGCCCCGCTCTGCGCCCAGCTTGTGAGGGCAAGGCGCTCGCTCTCGGGGAGCTTGCCAGCGGGGGGCATCTTGATCGCGCCCGTGTAGCCAATCGCCGCGACCAGCTTCTGTGCTTGGTCTTTGGAGAGAGTCTGGTCCAGGCGGACGCCCCCAAGCTGCTGGGTCGCGCCGTGGCACGAGAGGCACTTCTCCGCCAAGACGGGCCGGACGGAGCGCTCAAACGCCTCCGACGACACTTGCCCCGGCGACTGCGGAGCCGCGAGCGCCAGAGTGAGGGGAATCGCCCCAAGAGCCAGAGCCAGAAAGCCACGGTGCATCGTAGTCTCTGGTTCGCGAGCGCCCGAGGAAATCCCTCCTATCGCTTGGGGAGGTTATTTTAAAACCGCGAGGATTCCCGCGAAGTTATCGCTGCCCGTGTTGGAGAGAGTGGTTCCTGGGCAGAGCATCCCCGAGATCGCGCCGTCTAGGTAGAGCGCATCGGGGCAGTGGAGCATGTCGCGGAAGAGGCTGGCGAAGTCGTAGAAGTTGACGGGCAGCTGGGAGAGCACAAAGACCACCTTGCCGTCCTGTGCGACTCCCACCCCGCTACGGATATTTCGATTGGCTGAGCCCTTGGTGAACTTGGGGTGGAGCTTCCCACGCTGCACCAAGAGCGGCCCGGACTGAGTCGCAAGGCGCGGTTTTAGCTGGCGCTGTGCAAACTCCCCCGTCTCCCAGACCCCGGTGCGCTTGCCCACCACCGCAAAGACCCCGTTGGGAGCGAGAAAGAAGTTCCCCCCGCCGTGCCACTGGTTGAGCTTGACCAAGGTCTTGCCCTCCGAGACATGCAGCCCCAGCGGGACATAGCCCGGCGCAAAGATCCCCGCATTGGTTGCCAGCAGAAGCTTCTTCTTCTGCGCCGTCGCCCAAGCCTCCGCTCCCTCCAGCGAGCCAAAACGCTGGCCCCGGGCATCTTTCCAGAGTAGGTGTAGGTCGTCGTGGGCCAGATCGACTGTCGCCACGACAAATGAGGTGCCTTGGTGGCGGAGCTCGCGTAGGTTCATGGTTATGGCCTAGAGCTCCCGATAGACGACATCTTCAAAGCGCGAGGAACCATAGGCATCGGAGTTGGTGAGATGACCATCGTAGCCTCCCACTTTATTGACAAAAAGCCCCTGCTTGAAGACGATCATCAGCCCATGTTCCTCTTCCCAGTCGCAGCCACAGGAGAGCGAGAGGTAGATTTTCTTGTCCCCATAGGGTCGCCGACTTACATGGATCACTTCCGCGAGTTGGATATGCTCCCAGACCTCGCTTGCCTCTGTTAGTGGGGGAATGCCTGCCTCTTCAAAGTCTTCATCGTCGTAGTCTTCGGCAACGTCCTGGTAGTACCGAAAGATCGGCTCCTCCGCGGCCTTGAGTGCCACGGGCGAGAGCTTGAGGAAGTTGGCGATGGCCTCCTGAAACTCTTCTTGCGCTTTATCCTTCTCGTAGTTTTCTAACACAAAGCGCCGCTTCCCTGTCCCCAGCACAGGTACCTCTATCGCTTCACTCTCAAGCCACTCGGGAAACCGCGAATCTCTGGTGAGGTCCCCTAAGACTGGAACTGTCATCTTCTATACTCCTCCATTACTATTTTGGTAGCGAGGCGAGCTAGGGTTAGGGATGGTGCGTATGCTCATTCCACCCGTTTATCTTCCTCTAATGACATGCGCAAAGCACGCGGCGAGGCGCCGAGGGCGGTGCGGATGGTCTTATTGAAGAGGTGCAGGTCAGGAATGCCGACAGCGATCGCGACGGACTTGATCGGGAGCGTGGACTCTCGGAGCAGGTGCTCGGCGCGCTCGATGCGGCGCTTTCTCAGATAGCCAATCGCGCTTGTTCCTACTTGTTGCTGAAATAATCGCCCCAGGTAGCTGTAAGACACCCCGGCCTCACGGGCGAGCTGGGCGATACTGAGCGGCTCCCCGAGGCGCTGCTCGATGCGCTCGATAGTCGCCGAGACCGCGGGGTGGCCGGTCAGGCTGGTCTGGGGGGCGGGGCGCTCGGTGAGCTGGCAGAGGAGCTCCCAGAGGCGGGCCTCACGACGCCAGCGCGGCAGGTGGGGCGCCAGCGCCACTTCCTCGAACTGGGCGTAGAGCAGCGGAAAGCGCGTGCCCAGGTCCTGCATCAAGGGAATGGTGCCCGTGGCGGGCTGGCTCCCCGACGGTAGCCGGAAGTGGGCGTAGAGGTGCGGCGACGGCCCCTCGTAGTGGTAGAGAACGGGCTGGTTGGGCGGGGTGATCCCGACAAAGCCCGGTCGGATGGGAAAGGTCTGCCCCGCGAGCTCCAGCGTGGCGCGGTAGCGGTAGAAGTGCAGCGACCAGAGAGTCGGGAGCTGAAAACGATCCGTGCTCTGGTGCCCATGGAGCCCCGCCGACATCTGTGCCAGCACTGGGGGCTCGGACAGACAGATCGGCCACTCGATAGCCTGCCAGTTCTCGGTGAGGGAGGTCACGACAATTTTTTACCACCAATTGACAACTCAGGCCATTGAAAGCCTAGACTAAAACTATTAAAATCAACCAATTCCGCCGTTAGGATCGCCCCCGTTGGGACCGCCCCCATGAACGGGGGCGTCTTGCTATCGTCGCAGGCTCCGACACGAAGGCCTCCGGCCATACCGAGTTTACTCGGGATTATGGGCGAAGCCCTTTGTGTCCGAGGCACGAGGACAGCAAGACGCCCCGCTCCAACCGGGGCGATCGAAAACGGGGGCGATCCACAAGGGCGATTAGGAGAAAAAGCGATGTTACGGCAGAAACTGCTGGTGCTCTACCTGCACTACCCTGCGCTCAATAGCGGGGTCTGTGCCTGGTCGATCTGGGACGGGACAGGCAAGGAGCACCACACCACGGGGGACAGCGATACGCCCCCCTACAACTCAGTGATTGAGGCCATGAAAGACGGCTGGCGCGTGATCCAGTTCCCGCAGCTCAACCCCGCCTACCCCGGCATGGAGCTGACCACGAGCTACCTGCGCTTTGAGTATGTCTTGGAGAAACTGGAGGATATTAGCAATGACAGTTAGTAAAGAGCATCTGCTCACAACAGTGCAGGTGGCCAACTTCGCCGCCGATGGCCTGCTGGTCTTCCCAGAGCTCATCCCCGACGAGATCAACCAAGAGGCGATGCGGGAGATCGACGAGAAGCTGATCCCCACGGGCTACGAAAAATCTGGCCAGGAGCTCTCCAATATCTGGAAGGACTCCAAGGGCTTTGGGGCGCTCTTCCGCCTGCCGCAGGTAGAGGGGATCATCCGCAGCCTGGTGGGGCCCTCGCCGCTCTACGACCACCATGCGTTCCATAAAGTGGGGCCGCGCCACGAAGAGGGGCAGATCTGGCACGCAGACAATATCATCGACCCGCGCCAGCACTTCGATATCCAGCTCTTCTACTTCCCCCACGACACGCCGCGGGAGATGGGCGGGACGATGTTCCTGCCGGGGAGCCACCTGCGCCGCATCCACGAGACCGATATCGGGCGCTACCAGAACTTCCGGGGCCAGGTGCCGATTGTGTGCAAGGCGGGGACGATCGCGGTGGGGCACCATGGGATCTGGCACTGCGCCCAGCCCAACCACACCGAGCAGATGCGCTACATGTTCAAGCTCCGCATCAACCCGACCGTCCGGCAGCGCCAGCTCTGGAACACCGACGATCTCAACGATCCGCAGGTGCCGGGGATCCTGATGCGCAACCACAAGTGGTACGGCAACGACGACCGCTTGGAGTACGCGCAGCGCATCAAGTTCTGGCGGTTCTTGATCGACGACGACAAGTGGGACGCGCACTACTGGCTCACGCGTGTTGAGAACAAGCCCGAGCGCCCCGCGCCGTTCTTCACCTGAGCGACGCGATTGGCTTAGTCGCTCCAAGGGTCTTCTTTAAGAACCCGGAAGATCGGGCCGGTGGTGTTGCGGAGCGGAAAGTCGCTCTCACGGCCCCGTGGGACGACAAAGCAGTGCTCGCGGGGGCACTGGAGCTGCTCCTCGCACCAGCCGTCGGTGAGGATCATGACCGGGGCGGTGGTGGGAAAGTCCGGCCGGGAGACAAGATAGTTGATTCCCGGCTGGAGAACTGTCCCGCCGCGCCCCTGGATTGCAATCAGGCCGCGTAGCTCCGACGGCTCGACAAACCCCTTGTCGTAGGGCGCGGCATCGCAGAGCACCAAGCGGACCGCGGGGACACCGCGCGCCTCTGCGAAGCTGGCGATCGCCCCGAGCGAGCGTCCGAGGAGCTGACGGTCCATCGAGCCCGAGGTATCCAGGATCACCCCGAAGGTACAGGCGGCCAAGACTTCCTGCGGCAGGTAGCGTGCTGCACGGGGGATCTCCGGTGTGGAGGCTTGCCGGCGGCTCGCGCGGGCGAACGAGCGCCGGTAGTCGTCGAGGCGCGGGACATGGCGGTCCAGCCAGTGCGCCAGCTCGACATCCCAGGGAACGGGCGGCGTGAAGAGCGACTGAATCTCCTCCATCAGCCCGGCGGGAATCAGGCCGCGCCCTGTCTGACACGCCATCCCGGCCTGAAGCGCCCGCTTGTAGATATCGTCGAGGGTGGTCGCATCGCCCCGGTAGAGCCGCCGCCCGCCCGTATCCAGCAAGACATCCCCGAGCGCGCCGCGTAGGCCACGGAGTTTTTTGCGCTCCTTCGGGCTCCAGGTCAGGAGCAGGTCGTAGACCTCCTCCGCCCCCATGTCCTTCAGCCGGGGATCGTAGAGCGCCCCGATCAGCGGCATCTTTCCCACTCCCATCTCGATCAGCCACGCGTTGATACAGAAATCGCAGGCAAGGTTCCAGAGGTGTGGGTCGCGGCCCTGCGCCCGGGTGTGGTGGAGGAGCGCGACATGGAGCAGCTCGTGGGCGTAGACAAAGACCATCTCGTCGTGGCTGAGCGGGACAGCGGGGTTCCAGTAGAGCTCTCCCAGGAAGCCGTTGACCGCCGCCACGGAGATATCCATGCGGTCGCACAGGTCGGCGCGGGCGATGATCTTGAGCTCTTGTGCCACCGCGCCCAGCAGCGGGAGGTTCTGAAAGACCCAGCGGCGGGCCGCGGCGAGCGCGGGGAACTTGCTGAGGCTATCCTCGGCATCGGTGAGGTGCTCCGCCGTGCTCTCGACCGCCTCCAGAACGGCCTTGCGAATCCCGTCGGCCAGCCGCGCCTCGGCATCGTGGCGGTAGGTCAGGGCCTTGGTCAGCCCCAGCAGATCGGGGCGGCTCTTGCCCGCCAGCGTGGTGTACTCAGCCTTGATTCCCTGCTCACGGCGGAGCAGAAGCTCATCGTAGAGCGCCTCTTCACTCTCGCTATCGCCGGGGAGCCAGCCATTGCCTCGGTACGTCCGGCCCAGCTCCATCGCGCGGAGCAGGCGATCCACAGTCACATCACAGGCGACACTCCAGAGCATGGGGTCGCGCGAGCCGGCCCCCCAGCCCCCGTCCGACGGGGGGGAGCTGCACTTGGGGGCGTGGTTCAGCGCGAAGTGGAGAGCCATGTGGGCCAGCACCCAGAGCCACTCGTCGCGGGAGAGCGCGTGCCGTCCGTTGACCGCATGGTGGACATTGACATAGATCGTCGCCGCGCTATGGTCCAGCCCCGCCACCTCGACACTCTCGCTCTCCTCGATCTTGAGGAGCTTCGCCACCCCGACCAGCGGGCTCCTCTCTAGGTCGGTCTTGGCGTAGCCCAGGTTCCAGCGGCTCTGCTGGAGCCGTGTCTGCGCCTGCTTCTCTGACTCGCGCTTGGCCACCTTACTTGACCTTCACGACACCGGCGAGGCGGGGGAGATCGCGGATGAGATCGACCAGGAGCCAGCTCGGTAGGTTTCGTGCGTTCTCGCCCGTCTCCTCGACCACCATCACGGACGCCAGCTCGACATTGATTTCACAGAGCTCGACCAGAATGCGCTTGGCCTGGCTGGCGAGGTGGCGGTGCTGGGGTTTGCAGTCGTCCTTCTGGGGCGGGAGCTCCTTGGCGAGCTGGGCGCGGATGCTCTGGACAATAAAGAACAGCACGTCGCGCTCCTTCGGGTCGCGTGGGAGCGGCTGCTCACCCTTGAGGATCTTGTCGATGTGCAGGCTCCCCGAGAGCTGCTTCAAAAACGCCGCGAACGAGCGGGCGTGGCTCGGGGTGAGGCACCCGGCGGCGAGCAGGTCGATCTCCTGGGGCTGAATCTCGCGGCCATAGGCGAGCAGGGCATCTGAGAGGATGTGCCAGGAGCGCGGGGTGGTGAAGGTCTCCTCGGTCTTGGGCGGCGCGGAGAAGAGATGATCGGGGCGGGTCTCCACATAGCGGATCACCCACTCGTGGATCCCGACCGTGTAGGCCCAGTCCAGCCACTCGCGGACACTGGGGCGCAGCTCGACATGGAGCATGCGGTTCATCAGCGCCGACGACATGGGTTTCACAATCGCCGAGTCCTGCGCCCGGTTGCCCGCTCCCACCACCACCGAGTCTTTGGGGAGGGTATACTCGCCCAGCCGTCGGTCGTTGATGAGCGAGTAGAAGGCTTTCTGAACCTCGAACGAGCAGGCATTGAGCTCATCGACAAAGAGGAGATAGGGCGTGTCACGGGCGATCAGCCGAGGTGGACAGAAGACACTCTTCCCGTCCTCGATCCGCGGCACCCCGATCAGGTCCTCGGGCGCGAGCTGCGAGCCTAGGAGGGAGACGCACTCCAGCCCGACCGCGTGGGCGAAGGCCTCGACCAGCGCCGACTTCCCGATTCCGGGGGCTCCCCAGATAAAGACCGGGCGGATCGGGGCCACATTGAGCAGGAGCTTGGTCAGCTCCGACGGGGTTACGGTAAGCACGGCTCTCTATCGCCTCGGCGTCGGGTTCTGCTAAGTGCCGCTGGCCTGTGCCCAGGCTTCCAGGTACTTGAGGCCGCTACCCGTGTTAAAGAGCACCACGCGCTCGTCGCGGCCCACCAGCTGCTGTTCGCGGAGCTTCTGGAGCGCGGCGAGCGTGGCGGCACCTTCCGGGGCGCAGAAGAGGCCAGTGAGCGCGCAGAACTGCCGCCACGCCGCAAACATCTCCTCCTCGGTGACCGCGAGCGCACAGCCGCCGGACTTTCGGACGGCATCCAGAATGAGAAAATCGGCGATCGCACGGGGGACCCGCAGGCCACTCGCGCTGGTGTGGGCGTTCTCCCACGGCGCGGCGTGCTCCGTCCCTTCCTCAAAGGCCCGTACGATCGGGGCACAGCCCGCCGCCTGCACCGAGACCATGCGCGGACGCTGACTCCCGATCCAGCCGAGCTGCTCCATCTCGTCGAAGGCTTTCCACATCCCGATCAGCCCCGTCCCGCCGCCGGTCGGGTAGACAATCACGTCGGGCAGGTGGCCATCTAGCTGTTCGAAGAGCTCGTAGCCCATGGTCTTCTTGCCTTCCAGGCGGTACGGCTCGCGCAGGGTCGCCATGTCGAACCAGCCCAGCTCCTTGATGCCTTTTTGGACATGGGCATTAGCATCGGTAATCAGACCATCAATCAGCGCCAAGTCGACGCCAAAGCTGCGGCACTCCGCGACAATGCTGGCGGGTGTGTCCTTGGGCATGGCGATATGCGCCTCCAGCCCCAGCGCGGCGGCGTAGGCACCCAGTGCGCTCCCCGCGTTGCCTGCGGACCCCACCGCCAGGGATTTTATGCCCAGCTCCGCCGCGCGCGCCACCGCCACCGCCATCCCGCGCGCCTTGAACGAGCCGGTTGGGTTCACCGATTCTTCTTTGATGAGCAGGTGCGGCATTCCCAGCGCTTCTCCGAGCCGGTCGGCGGGAAAGAGCGGGGTCCCGCCCTCGCCCAGATCGCGCACAAACTCCGGGCTCCGCACCGGCAGGAGCGCAGAGTAGCGCCACAGCCCCGGCTTGTGCGCCAGCTCCCGCGGCGAGCGCGGCCCGCGCGATAGATCGTAGCGTGCCAGCAGCGGCGCCCCGACACGGCTCAGGTTCTGGGGCACATCGGCATCGTAGTGCTCGCCAGTTTTGCTGCACTCTAAATGAGTTAGGAGACTCTTCATGTGGAGATTGTACCCACCGATTTGATCCAGAAGGAGAGGGGGAGCTCAGAGCCGTGCTGGTAGTGGTGCTCAAACTGCTCCGTGGGGAGCGCCTCTCTGAGCGTACGTCGGGTTCTTGCATCCGCGTCCCGCATGACAGGGCTGATCTGGATATCCATCTCCTTGCGGAGTGTGTCGGTTGCACCTAAGAGCTCGGTGGCCTCGACAAATTTCTCCTCCGCGATTCGGAGCTGCATGAGCGCTGCCAGGCTTGTCAGGACGCCATGACGCTCCCCGACTTCGTGACGGAGCGTCAGGCTCTTCAGAGCGGCCTGCTCCGCGCGAGCGAAGTCGCCTTCGTCGCGAGCGAGGCGGTAGATATGGAGCCAGGCGTAGCCCAGCATGAGCGGCTCACTAAACTCCTCACCAATGATCCGACTCTCCTCCGCCGCCTGCCAGGCATCGTCGTATCGGCCCAGCTCCGCATAGACATCCACTAAGTTCCCTAGGATCGTCCCCTGCCCCAGACGATCCCCCAGTGTGCGGCGGAGCTGAAGCGACTCCTCAAAGAGCGCTAAGGCCTCGCTGTGGCGACCACGCCCTACCGCAACCAAACCGGAGTTGTTCAGGGCACGGGCGATATCCTGGGGCTTGCCACCCTGACGAGAGAGCTCGAGCACCTCGGTGTAGAGCGGCTCGGCGGTGGCGTAGTCGCCCTGGTAGTAGATCACGTTGGCCAAGCCACCCAGGGTGCGGTAGAACCCGGGAGCATCGCCGAGTGTCTTCCACAGCGGGAGGGCCTTCTCAAAGTGCACCCGCGCCTTCGCATAGTCCCCGCGCCTCCAGTACGCCTGACCAAGATAGGTGAGGACTTGTACCGCTAGGTTCATGGGAGGCGCGACAGCGCCAGGGTACTTGGTTTCAAGCCAGAGGATCGCCTCCGTGAGATTGCCTCGCATCTCCACGAGATAGGGGTTGAGGGCCAGGGCAAGACGAAGGCCGAGGTGGGTGGGGTCGGGGAGGGGCAGGCCCATTGCTTGCCGACAGTTCTCTAGCTCCTGATCGAACCGCTGGAGCCAGCGGGCTTGGTCTGCGCCCCGCAGGTGGGTAGTCGCCTCTTCGGCCAGCAAACAGACAGTCTCACGGTGGCGCAGACGAAGCCGATCGAGCTCCTCTGAGGCGGCTAAGTGCTCGGTAGCGTACTGACGGATCGTCTCCAGAAGTCGGTAGCGCCCCAGGCCGCCTTCTTCTTCTTCGTAGATGACGAGAGATTTATCCGTGAGTGCGGTTAGCAGATCCAGCACCTCCCACGCCTCGATCCCATCGGTGCCACAGACCTTCTCCGCCATGTCCAGTGCCCAGCCACCGGAGAAGACGCACAGTCGGCCCAAGAGGAGCTTCTCTTGGGCGTTGAGTAGCTCGTAGCTCCAGTCAATCAGCGCCCGCAGTGTCTGTTGCCGGGGCAAAGCCGTGCGTGAGCCACCTGTCAGGAGACGAAAGCGGTCGTCGAGGCGTGAAGCAAGCTGCTCAACAGGCATGGAGCGCACCCGAGCGGCGGCGAGCTCGATCGCAAGAGGAATCCCATCCAGGTGCTCACAGAGCTGTGTGATGGTGGAGAGGTTACTCTCCGTCAGAGCAAACCGGGGCAGGTGTGAGCTCGCACGCTCCACCAGGAGCTGGGTGGATTCTGGCACGGAGAGCGAGGGAACCCGGTAGGTTTTCTCTCCCAGAATCCCCAGTGCCTCGCGGCTACTAACCAGGATTTGGACCTGTGAGCATCCCTGGAGAAGCAGCTCCACGAGATCCGCGACCGCACGGAGCACATGCTCGCAGTTATCCAGAATAACGAGGAGCTTTTTTTCTTTGAGAGACTTCACCAGGGTCTTGCTGAGCGACTCCCCTGGCACGGGGCGCACCCCTAGCACGTCAGCGACGGTCAGCTCGACAAGGGTGGCGTCTGTGAGAGGGGCAAGCTCCACAAACCAGATTCCCTCAGAGAACTGCTCTAGTAGTTCCGTGGCCACTTGGAGTGTCAGCCGTGTCTTCCCGCAGCCTCCGCTGCCGGTGACGGTCAAGAGCCTTGCGGTCTGTAGGTGCTCCCTGACTTGGCTAAGCTCCTTCTCCCGACCGATAAACGAGGTCACTTGCTGGGGGAGGTTATTGTCATAGAGGGTGAGAGAGCGTAGCTTGGGAAACTCCTGCGGTCCCCACTGCCAGACGTGCTCCGGTTCTTGGAGGTCTCGAAGCCGATGCATTCCTAGGTCGCGGAGACCGGCGGTGTGGGATAAGAGCGCATAGGTTGCCTGGGAGAGGAGAGTCTGCCCACCATGCCCGATCGCCAAGAGGCGTGCCACTCGGTTTAGGGGAGGGCCAAAGTAGTCGCCTGCGCGTTGCTCTGCAACACCACTATGGAGCGCAATCCGCACTCTCAGAGCTCGCTTATCCCCCACGAGGATCCTCAGACGGCGCTGCATCTCTTCCGAAGCGGCGAGAGCATCATCCGCCACTGCAAACGCGGCGCAGAACCCATCGCCGATTGTCTTAAATACTAGACCGCCTCGCGCTTCAATGATCTCCCGCAGGAGCTGATCGTGCTCCTCAAGAGCTGAGGGCATCTCAGCGGGATAGTCCTCCCAGAGCCGCGTACTTCCCTCGATATCGGTAAAGAGGAACGTTGTGGCACTCATGCACCAGCGATCCTCAGGGCGTGAGTGGGATACGTAACAAGGTGGCGAAGGAGGCTCTTCATGCGTCTTAGAATACCGCGAAGGTGAGCTGGACGCCCTGTGCCTGGGCGTACTTTGCCAGCTCTTGCAACCGATCCAGAGTCCTCAGGATGGCTTGGCGATCCCGATGGTCCCACCAGTCCATCAGCCCGTTGTCCACCAGAAGCTCCGGGAGGTGGCTGGCAGACCAGATCACCTGCCACCGTCGTGCCCAGTCTGAGACCAGCTCAGGGGGGACAGCATCTGTTGAGACTTCCTCCATGATGTAGTGGTCGGGGTTCTCGAAAAACTGTTGTAGAAAGGGGGCATTTCCGCCTACTGCATCGAGAATCTCGTTATCCAGGAGAAGCAACCATCCCAAGACATCCGTCGAAACCTCCGCGACTTCGGGGGCGGTAAGAGGCGGCTCGTAGCTGAAAAATGTATCCATGGTCTATGCTCCGGCAAGTCTCACAAACCGTGTCGGTCAGTCGTGCATCGTGGTTATGGTCAGCCGTGAGACTCCGGGAGCATCGGGCTTCACTGTGATTCCAAGCTCATCCGAGCCATCCTGCTTTCCGTAGACACTGCCCTCCAGCGCCGTTCCTTCTTGTGCGACTTTTCCCCCTTGACGTGGGCTGGGTTTGACCTGTGCCAGGATCGCGGGGACGTCCTTGTTTGGAACCAGAACGACTGTCGTGATATGTCCATCTATAAAGCTCCCGCCCGACTCGCGGTTGAGAATCTGGGCACTCCCTGGCAAGTTGATCTTGTGGTCCCAGTGCGCCATGAATCGGGTGTGTGAGCCAAACAGCCGCTCAGGTTCCAGGAGGAGAAAGTAAAACACCACAACAGCTAGCACTCCCGCTCCGAGACAACCCAGACAGCCTTTCCCCATCGTCGGCTTTTGCACCCGATTTATGCTCCCGCAATTCGTGCGAAGCGAGTCGGCTCGCGGGCGATTTCGGCCTGGAGCCACTGTTCCATGAGCTGGGCTTTCACGGTCGCGTAGCTTGGGTCGGCGAAGCGGTTGTGGAGCTCGCCGGGGTCGGCCTCTAGATCGAAGAGCTCGCCAAAGGTCTCGCCGCGGTAGAGCGTGAGCTTGTAGCGCTCGGTGATGAAGGTCCGCAGGTGGAGCTTGGTGGGCTGGTGGCGAAACTCGGTGATGACGGAGCTACGGGCCGATTCTTGTGCACCGGTCCAGACGGGGAGCTGGCTGATTCCCTGCATCTGGCCGGGGATGGGGATGTCGCAGGCATCGAGGAACGTCTCCGGCAGGTCGATCAGCGCTTGGAGCGCACTGGAGACCTCTCCCGCAGGGATTTTCCCGGGCCAGCGGGCGAGAAACGGGAGGCGCAGGAGGTCCTCGTAGTGGAAGGCACCTTTGTACCAGAGCCCGTGCTGCCCCAGAAAGTGCCCGTGGTCGGTGGAGAAGACCACCAGCGTGTTGTCGGCGAGCCCGCGCTTGTCCAGCTCGTCGAGGATGCGCCCGATCTCCCGGTCCATCAGGCTGATCATCCCGTAGTAGATCGCCAGGTCTTTCTTTTGCTGCGCCTCGGGAACCAGGTGCGAGTGGAAGCCGTGGTTGCCGTAGCCGCTCTCCTGCCAGTGCGAGAAGTCCGGCGCTGCTTTCTGGGTCTCGCCAAAGTGGGGCGGGGTGCGGTCGTGCTCGCCGGGGGTGAGGGTTCCGGGCGTCATGTCGTCGGGATCGTAGAGCGACGCCCAAGGCTCGGGGACGACATAGGGCGGGTGGGGGTCGGCGAAGCTGGCCCAGGCGAAGAACGGCTTGTCGTCCTGCTGCGCCTTGTCGATCGCTTCGATGGTCTTGTCGGCCACAAAGACCGAGTAGTGGAGCTCCTCGGGCAGGTCCCACGCGCCCTGCCGGGGCTTGAGCTTCTCCTTGGGCGAGCCGCCGCCGGCAAAGTAGTCCTCCCAGCTATCGCACCCCTTCTCCTCCAGCCAGAGCCCGTAGTGCTGCCCCGCCCAGGCCTCGTCGCCGTGGTTGCGGTTGATCTGAACCCAGTCAAAGCCGTACCAAGGCCCGGTGAAGCCGCGCCAGAAGGCCAAGTCGCGGAACTTGTCCGGCGTCTCCAGGCTGACCTGGTTCTCCTCGGAGCGTAGCGGCTGGAAGTGGGCCTTTCCGAGGAGCGCCGTGAAGTAGCCGTTTTCCCGAAAGACATCCCCGACCGTGGGGACGTCCTCGCCCAGCTTGACTCCGATTGTCCAGCAGCCGTGCCAGCTCGGGTACTGCCCCGTGATCAGGGTGGAGCGCGACGGTGAGCACACCGGGTTGTTGCAGTACGCCCGCTCAAAGCGCATGCCCTCGGCGGCGAGGCGATCCAGCGCGGGGGTTTGGAGCGTTGCGTTCACGCTGCCAAGGCACGAGAAATGGTGCTGATCGCTGGTGATCAACAAAACATTGGGGCGTTTGGACATGGCGATTGTTTCGCCGTGGGGGGAGAAACGTCCTGCGTTTGGCGGGCGTATAAATTCGGGCGGCTAAAGCGGCCCGCTGGTGCGGCAAGACCCATGAATGGGCCTACAAAGCGAAGCTTTACATTTTAGCACGGAGGTGTTTCCCACAGATAAAGAGGCGTGAAAGGAAAAACGACACAACCTATACGCCACCGTCGCGACGGTCTGAGTGCTCGGTATGTCCGCCTGCGTGAACAGGAACGGGATCAAGAGTTCGCGGAGTGGTACTGGAGCGGGTACGACCAAGACGACTACGATGGGTACGACGATTTTGACGACTGGGATCAAGACAACATGGCACTCATTGGGGAGCATTTTGCACTTGTCCGGGCGACTTTCTACCCGAACCAGCCCCTGCGTGCGCTTCGTCGCTTTCTTTCAGAACCGCTCCCTTCGGCGGAGCCGATGCTACCCGAGAACCTTGCCTCAGATGAGCTTATACAGCGGCTGGCGGCCTATCTCTCGCGGCTGGTGGATACCCCAAGTGACTCGCAGCTGACGGAGGAGATTCGGGCGGCGCTGGGAGACGAGGAGGCACGTCAGGTTATTGCTCAGCACCTCCCAAAATCCGCCGAGGCGATCTGTCTCTTTGCGCCGTTCTGGTGCCGCTCACCACTGACGTGGAGCCCGGATTCGGGAGTGTCGCTCCAAGAGCATCTCTTTGCAACGTACCCCGTTCCTGCCTTTCTGATTGAGGCTCTCAACAACCCCATCCGCTTCCCCGACTACAAGTGGCTCTGCTGGTTTATCTTGCTGGGCCGTAGCGCCTCTCTCAAGGCGGCAGGGCGCGTCTTCGGCTGGGACATCCCCGGCAAGTTCGCTCACTTTCTCCAGCAAGTCCCCGCCCGTACTCCTATTGAGGATGTCTTACTCACAGGGGAAATGCTCTCATGCCCCTTCTCTCCCAAACAAGCCTGTCTCTACGCCGAGGTGCTACGCTTGGGAGGAACGGAGACGGACTACCAACGGCTCGCCCGCGATGGCTCGTACTGCCTCGACCCAACCGATCTGAGCGTGGCCGAGGACGATTTTCGATTTTGGGAGGGAGCGGTCTGCTGGCTGATTCGCCACCGCGAAGAGCTCAGCGATACCGACGCAGGGCGGGTTTTGGCTTGGGCGCGGCACTGCCACACGGAGTTTCTCGCGGGGCACGAAGCGGCGTTTCGATGGGTGGGACGTAGTGTGGCGGCGACTGTGGAGCGTGCCCGTATCTACCACGATCAGCAACACGCTCGCTGGCACCGCTGGCATTACTACGCTTGGTCTGCCCACGGCTGGGACTCGGCGGGTGCTAGTGGCTGGAGCATCACCGAGCTGACCAACAGCAACCAGCTCATCGACGAAGGGGCCGCGATGCAGCACTGTGTCTGGAGCTACGGCTGGCGGTGTCAGGCAGAGTCCTCGGCGATCTTCTCCGTGTGCTACAAAGACCAGCGCCGGGTGACGGTCGAGGTGAACCCCAAGACGGGCGAGCTGGTTCAGGCGCACGGCCTCGCCAACCGTGACCCGGACACCGAGGAGCTCCAGATCGTGGCCATCTGGCTACAGGCTCTGGTGCTCCCCTCGCTCCGGCCTACTGCTGGATGACAGACTTGAAGCGCTCATTCATGCGGTCGAAGGCTTCCTGTTGCGACTTTAGTGTCTCCCGGCGCGCCTTCAGGTTCGCCTTGATCGCTTCGTCGATGAGGGCACCATCGCTGCCCTCACGGGGAGCCTTCCCATTGGGGCGGTAGGAGCCATAGATCGCCATGAGGGTGCCGAACTCTTTGATGAAGGTCGCCTTGGGGGCGATCACCGCCGACGAGTAGAGCTGCCAGTAGGGGAGTGTCTGGGTCTCGTCGATGATCGCGCTGAAGTAGCCTAGGGCCATGGTACGCTTCCCTTTAGACTCCATCTCGTAGAGGAAAAATGCCGCCGGGATACCGGGTGCGGGGGAGGGAGCCTCGCGGGTTCGCAGGCTGAGGAGCCGCGTGCCACTCTTCTCCAGAACCGCTTTGAGCGCGCCTGCAAGGTCGCCGTCGCGGCCCATCGGCCCGCTGTAGGGAATTCCCTGGTTGTTCGCCGGGTGGTTGGGGCGCCCGATCACAAATGCCATCCCCATAATGGCTTTCTGGCTCTCGGGGCCGTTGCAGCCCACCGTACCACGGTAGGAGCCCTCAATGCTCCAGCCTGCGGGGAGACCGATTGTTCCCGTACCATCGGGAAACTCCTTGGTGGTCAGCGAAACACGGGGGGCGGCGGTTGTAGGTCTCTGCTCCGGCTTCGCACGGCCTTGGGGCGTTGCGGAGGCAAGTCCGGCGAGCAGGGTCAGAGCGAGGGCGGTGCCTAGAGTGGTTCGAGTTGTCATGAGGTTCAAAAGTCTTTCTGTGGGGAGAGCGTTGCCAAACTCTATCTCCCTTACGTGAGGCCAGCGTGAGGCGCTGGCGTTTCCGGCGGCGGGGACACCCGAGGCACGGCCCGTGCTATAATGCCGCCGTGCCACTTACACGACTTCCCGGCGGGCTTCTGGTCGCCATCGAGGGGATCGACGGAGCGGGAAAGACCTCGGTCTCGACCCTCCTCTCCCAGTACTGCGGCGAGCGCGGGATCGCCTGCCTGCTCTCCAAAGAACCGACCAGCCTCAAGTGGGGCCAGGAGCTACGCCGCTCGGCGAGCACGGGGCGGCTGACCCTCGACGACGAGCTGGAGCTTTTCTACAAGGACCGCCAGGAGCATGTCGAGCGCTCGATTGCCCCGGCGCTTGCGGAGGGAAGTGTGGTCCTGCTGGACCGCTACTACTGGTCCAACGCGGCCTACCAGGGCGGGCGCGGCGCCGATGTGGCCCAGGTGCTCGCGCGCAACGAGACCTTTGCTCCCAAGCCCGATCTCTGGCTGCTGATGGATGTCGAGGCGGCTGTGGGGCGCGAGCGCATCCAGCGGCGCGGCGATGCCCCCAATCTCTTTGAGGACCACGCCGCCCTCACCCGTGCGCGGGAGATCTTCCTCGCCCTCGCCGAGCAGACCCCCACCGCCCGGACTCTGGATGCCTCCGGGGCGCTCAAGTCGGTGGCCGGTGCGGCGCTCCAGGCCTTCCGCGATGCGCTCTCCCAAAAACTCCCTCCCGACGGCGAGCTTCGGGAGCGACTTCAGGCTCTCTTAGGGTAAGACCGGGTATAACTGTCCCTATGCGTTGGGTCAGTCTTATCCGAGGGAAGCGAAACGGGGCATGGGATAGCCTGAGCATTGTCGCGGGCTGTGCGCTGATGGCCCTGGGGTTCCGGCTCTTTATGAACGGCAACGGGATTGTGGCCGGTGGGGTCGTAGGGCTCTCGACCCTGCTGGAGCGGCGCTTTGGCTGGGAGGCGGCCGGGGTGCAGTGGGGGATCAATCTACCATTGCTGGGGCTAGGGTTCTGGGGGCTGGGGAGAGCGGCGGGAGCACGCTCTGCGCTGGGCTCGCTGGTGCTCCCGCTCTTGATGCTGGTCACCCGCGCCGTCCCCACACTCACCCAGACCCCTCTCCTCGCGGCGCTCTTTGGCGGGGTGGTCTACGGTGCGGGGCTGGGGCTTGTGCTCTCGGGGAGCGGCTCAGTGGGGGGCTACTCTCTCTTTGCGCGCCTGGTGACCAAGCGCCTGCCCCTCTCCGTGAGCAATGCGATCTTTGCCCTGGATGCCCTGACGATCCTCGGGGGGGGCCTGCTCTTTGGCGCGGAGAAAGCCATGTACGGCCTGATCGCCGCCTTTGTCATGCGCCGCGCCCTCGATGCTGTCCTGCTGGGGTTCTCCCACACCAAGCTCGCCTTCGTCATCTCCACCGCCTCCGACTCCATCCGCGCCGCGATCCTGAGCGAGCTAGACCGCGGCCTGACGATCCTTCCCGGCACGGGCGGCTACACCGGCGACCCGCGCCCCGTGCTCCTGATCGCGCTGGGGCAAGCCGAGGTCCCCCACCTCCGCTCCCTCGTCCGCACCCACGACCCCGATGCCTTCGTCGTCCTCACCGACGCCGCCGAGGTCCTCGGAAAAGGTTTTCACCGAGAGGCGTAACCAATCGACTGTCTTCTGCGTTCTTTGATGTAGGAGGTACACGATGAAGCGTGCCAAGAGCTGGTTTCAAGAGTATGGGGATTGTCTGTGGTTCAGCGCTCCCCTTGTCGGTTGGATCGTGCTGTCCATCACGGTGCTGATGTCAACGATGCCCTGGTTTTTCGCGATCCCCCTGGGATGTATGGTCGGGTTTGTTCTCTGGCTGGGGCTCGGCATCTTAAACGGGGGAACAACCCTCGTCGAGATAACCATTGGCTCCGCAATACCCTTGGTCTGTGCCCTTACTTTAATCCCTGTGTTTGCCCAGGCACGAGAAAGGGCGCGGGAGACAGCCTGCCGATCCAACCTTAAAGACCTTGCCAGAGCGTGGGCAAACTACGAGGCGGACCACGATGACAAGCCTCTCCCCGAGAAGAACTGGCAGGCGGCGCTTGCTCCCTACCTCCCCAAAACGTTCCGGCTCCAGTGCCCCGACAGCAAGGGGGGCTACCGCTACGAAGCCGAGCGGGGTGGTGTCTTGTTCACGGAGCTCAAGCCTGCACACAAAGGACATCGCGCCGCGATTTTCACCGATGGGACGATCCGTCTGCTTGAGGTAAGCCAAGCTCCACCCCGCCCGGCACTTCTGGCCCGCCAATAAGCGTACAATGCGGTATGGACGAAGACATTGAGATCAGCCCGTGTGGTCAGTGGAAGCACGATCACCCGCCGGTGCGCGACATCAACACCGAGTTTGCCAAGCAGCAGACCACCGGCCAGCGCCTCGCCGACAAGATCGCGGGGGCGGTGGGGGGCTGGCCCTTTATCATCATCCAGTCCTTTATTCTGATGTGCTGGATCGCGGCCAATGTCTACTTTGCGCTGCACCCCGCGCTCCTCAAGGCCTGGGACCCGTACCCGTTTATCCTGCTCAATCTCGTGCTCTCGTTTCAGGCGGCCTACACCGGCCCGGTCGTGATGATGAGCCAGAACCGCCAGGCCGAGAAAGACCGCCTCACCGCCCAGCGCGACTACGAGGTGGACCAGCGGGCCGAGACCGAGATCGCGATCGTGATGGAGCACCTCCTGCACCAAGACCGCCAGATCGCCGCACTCCGGCAAGAGATTTCCAGTCTGCACCGGGCGCTAGAGAGTAGCAAGAAATGACAACGGCTGAGAAAATTGTCGCAGCGGCACGGGCGCAAGTGGGGGATCGCTATGTGGCGGACTATGTCTCCCTAAAGTACCCCGGCGGCGATGTCCCCAAGGGCCAAGGTGCCTGCACCGATGTCGTGATCCGTGCGCTCCGGGCCGCCGGCTACGATCTGCAAAAGCTCGTCCACGACGATATGCGGCGCAACTTCAACCTCTACCCCAAGAAATGGGGCCTGCGCCGCCCCGACCCGAGCATCGACCACCGCCGCGTCCCCAACCTCCGGGTCTTCTTCGCCCGCTTCGGCCAGTCGCTGCCCCTCAACAAAGACTTCCAACCCGGCGATATCGTCACCTGGGACCTGACGCCCACCAGCCTCACGCACTGTGGCATCGTCAGCGACCGAAAAAACGCACAGGGCGGCTACTTGATTCTCCACAACATCGGCCCGCAAGCCAGCGAAGAAGATCGCCTTTTTGCCTGGAAAATCACCGGGCACTATCGGTTTCCGGGCAATAAATTACCCGGCAGATAGTGGGGAGCGCCCCGAGGGCGCGGAGAGCATTTTGTATTTGCGCGTCCCCGGACGCTCTTTTGCTTGTGCCGGGTATTTCAATGCCCAGCCACGATAACACGATAAAATGACACATGGCCTACAGCGATTTCACCTACTTGGAAGTAAAGCGCCGGTTTGCTCTGGAGGTCACCGACGATGAGGATCTATTTGCCGAGGTCGTGTTGGTGGAGCCAAGTGCCTGGCTCAAGGAGACACTGGAGAAGACGCTTCCCCTAGCCCTTGCCGTGTCAACCGAGAAAGCACGCTCCGAGTGGCTTATCGCCCCACTTCTTGTCGAGATGCAGCAGCGTAGCGGCCAGCCCCTTAGCCTGTTCTCTGGCACGGAGTTCAATGCCGCCCCCGATGAAGGCTTGGCAGGCTTCTGCGACTTTATCGCCACCCAGTCCGACGAGCAGCTTGCTATCACGGCCCCTGTGCTGATGATTGTCGAGGCCAAGAACGAGAACATGCGAGCGGGAATTGGTCAGTGCCTCGCCGCGATGGTCGGAGCCCAGCGCTTCAACGAGCGCGAGGGCACGGTCAAAGATCCGCTCTACGGCGCCGTGACAACCGGAACCACCTGGCGCTTTCTCACCCTCACCGGCAACCGAGCACGCCTCGACCGCGCGGAGCACTATATTGAAAACGTCGCCAAAGTACTGGGAATCTTGGTCGCCATCTCCCAGAGTGGAGCCAGTGACCAAACCGAGACGGATGAGCTTTGAGAAGAGATCGAGTACTCTTTGGTCTGGTCTGTCTTGTGCTCGCAGGAGTAGGGATAGATGCCTTACGTAGATTCGCATTTCCTGAAATCTATAATCTGTATACAAGACGTTTCTTAGATAAAGAAATTATCATCCTGCAAAAAATGGATATCTCGCCTTACAATACTTGGACCGTTTTTGTGGTGGATAAAGGAACCAGGAAATTAGTGCTTACTCCCTCCTCGCGTGAGCAAGGGAACTGCATCAAAGAAATATTTCTAAGCAAAGACCAACGCTATATCTACTTGAAGGCAATTTCCGCATCGGCTGGCTTTGATCTTGCCTCTGGAAATATCACCCATGACCCGCAGGTGGCGCAAAGCTCACTCTCTGAACATGGCGGGGCAGGGACACAACTATTTCCTCCGTATGACGGGCAGATGCAACAGAGAGAAATCTCTGAGTGGGAAGCCCAAGCTTGGCTCAAGCTGGCCCCCACTGCCCAAAATCAGTAACTATCTGCAAGAACGCAGAGAGCATTTTGGTGCCTACGCGCCCTCGGGGCGCTCCCTGCTCTCTGCCGGGTAATTTATTGCCCGGCACTCTGCCCGGCATGATTCCCCGCCGGGTAGAATGCCTGTGTGACAAATAGCGACGATATCTACGATGTGGCGACGAAGGCCGCCGGGCCTGCGGGGGAGCTGCCCCTGACCGAGGAGATGCTACGAGATCGCCCGTCCGGGGATCTCTTTGGGCTCTCGATGAACGCCGGCATGGGCTGGGAGCCGTCGAAGGTGGTCGGGCGGGAGTTTCTGGTGCTCTCGACCCTCGGGGGGATGCGCGGCGAGGACGGCAAGCCGATCGCGCTGGGCTACCACACGGGGCACTGGGAGGTCGGTCTGCAGGTGCGCGAGTGCGCCGAGGAGCTGGCGCGGCGGGGCGCGATCCCGTTTGCAGGCTTTGTCTCCGACCCCTGCGATGGCCGCAGCCAGGGCACGACCGGGATGTTCGACTCGCTGCCGTACCGCAACGACGCCGCAGTGGTGCTACGAAGGCTCATTCGCTCACTACCGACCCGGCGTGGGGTGATCGGGGTGGCGACCTGTGACAAGGGGCTGCCCGCGATGCTCATGGCGCTTGCCGGGATGCGCGATCTGCCCTGCGCCATTGTCCCCGGCGGCGTCACCCTGCCGCCGGAGCGCGGTGAGGACGCCGGCAAAGTCCAGACTATCGGGGCCCGGTTTTCGCACGGGCTCATCACGCTCAAAGAAGCGGCCGAGGCGGGCTGCCGCGCCTGTGCGACTCCGGGCGGCGGCTGTCAGTTCTTCGGCACCGCGGCCACGGCTCAGGCGGTCTCCGAGGCGCTCGGGTTGACCGTTCCCCATGCTGCCCTCGCGCCCAGCGGCCAGAAGATCTGGTTCGATATCGCCACTCGCACCGCCAACGCCATGCTCGCGCTCGATGCCAATGGGGTCACGGGCCGCGATATCCTCACCGATAAAAGTATCGAGAACGCCATGCTGGTGCACGCGGCCTGCGGCGGCTCTACCAACTTACTCTTGCACATTCCCGCCATCGCCCACGCCGCCGGGCTGAAGCGCCCGAGCGTCGACGACTGGATCCGTGTCAACCGCTCCGTGCCGCGCCTGGTCGATGTGCTCCCCAACGGCCCCACGGACCATCCCACCGTGCGGATGTATCTGGCGGGCGGTGTCCCGGAAGTGATGCTGCACCTGCGGAACCTCGGGCTGCTGCACTTAGACTGCCTGACGGTGAACGGAAAGACCGTGGGCGAGAACCTAGCCGAGTGGGAGACCAGCGAGCGGCGCGAGAGAGTCCGGCAAGTCCTGCGCGATAAAGACGGCGTCGATCCCGACGATGTCATCTCCGACCCGGAGCACGCCCGCAAGAAGGGCCTCACCAGCACGGTCTGCTTCCCCGTGGGCAACCTCGCGCCGGAGGGCAGCGTCATCAAGGCTACGAGCATTCACCCGTCGGTGGTGGGCGAGGACGGTGTCTACCGCAAGACCGGCCCCGCCAAGGTGTTTACGTCGGAGCGCGCTGCGATTGCGGCGATCAAGGGCGGTAAGATTGTCGCCGGCGATGTGATTGTCCTGACCTGCCGCGGGCCGCTCGGGACGGGTATGGAGGAGACCTACCAGCTCACCAGCGCCCTGAAATTTTTACCCTTTGGCAAGGAGGTCGCGCTCATCACGGATGCAAGATTTAGCGGTGTCTCCACCGGTGCGTGCATCGGCCATATCGGCCCCGAGGCGCTGGCGGGCGGCCCCATCGGCAAGGTCCGCGACGGCGACACGATCGAGATTATCGTGGATCGCGTGAACCTCACCGCCTCCGTGAACCTCACCAGCGACCCCGACTTCGCCACCCGCCCGCTCCGCGACGACCTCGCCCCCGACCCCCAGCTCCCCGACGACACCCGCCTCTGGGCCGCCCTCGTCACCGCAAGCGGCGGCCTCTGGGGCGGTTGCGTCTACGACACGGAGAGCATCCTCGCCAAGCTGAGATAAAATACCCCCATGAGCCTGACAATTTCGTTGCCACCTGATGTCGCTCGTCGTATTGCAGACGAGGCGGCTCGTGAAGGGCTGGATGCACCGTCACTGGTGCTCAAGATCCTGCTGACTTCACCGGGTGGCTCAGGGATGAGTGAGCGCGAGGCAGAGCTAGTCGCACAAATCCATCGCTTGAGTGCGCCCAAATCGCTGAGTGAGCAGCGGCGCTACCAAAAGCTTCGCCGAAAAAATCAGGCAGGAGAGCTCACGGAGGCAGAGCGTGAGCAGCTTTTTGCCCTCATCGACACCGATGAGCTTCGTGCGGCAGAGCGACTGGAGTATCTTGGGGAGCTAGCTCAGCTACGGGGCACCTCGGTACGCGAGGTCATGAAGTCCCTGGGCCTGCGAGTGCCCGGTGTTGCCTAGTCAATGGCCCTACGGAGACGCCCCACACAGCGGCAACGTGAGATTATCACAGAGCGTGCCGAGGCATGTTGTGAGTACTGCAAAACGCCTCTCATCCTTGCCAATGTTGAGAACTTTGAGCTAGAGCACATTGAGCCTGTCGTTTCGGGTGGCTTGACCGTGCTGGAGAACCTAGCGCTCTCCTGCCCCGGCTGCAACGATATCAAGCAGGTGCAAACACAAGCACTTGACCCTGAATCGGGCGCGTATGTAGCGCTTTTTCATCCACGCCAGCAGCTCTGGGAGGAACACTTTGCCTGGAGTGCAGACGGCCAGCTGATCCAGGGAAAGACTCCCTGTGGTCGTGCCACCGTCGTCGCACTACGGCTTAATCGCATCGGACTCGTCAATCTGCGTCGTGCCCAGTGGGCACTTGGAATCCATCCGCTCCAAGAAAAGAGCGAGGAAAGCTAAGACAATATGCCAGACTCCAACGAAAGTGATTTTGGTGAGGAAGACGATCGAGAACCATCGCCACCGCCTGATCGCATTACGGCGCTAACACTGGAGCGCTTCGGCGTAGAACGGAGCTACCAGGCGACTTTTGCGATTCAGTTCGAGGAATACGATGCAGTCGTTTCTTATAGTGGGCAGGGCATCGGTCTGGAAGGTAAGCGTCGCGGTAAGGTGAAGTTTGCCCCACTGTGGAACCTGATTCTCCTGCTTGCGGAGCAGAGCCATACACTCGCCGATCACTACAGGCCTGATGCGACATTTTCTTATTCTTTTGGTACTCTCTTCAATGCAAAGCTGTTCATCCACCGTGGCGAGTACACACAGCGTATTTACTGCCAGGACGGTGAGGCGCCGCCGCTGGTACAAGTCGCACTTCAGCTTCTAGACTTACTTCTTGATCAAGCTGTCTGGGAAGGCGAACCGTTCACAATTCATCGCTTCCCACCAAATCTAGTGCGTGATTTGTAGGTTAGGCGGCGGCTCGGAGGGGCTCGGTGGTGATGTCAAAGCTGTGGGTGACACAGTTCTTGCCGTGGTTCTTGGAGTAGTAGAGCGCTTGGTCGGCCTGCTCGGTGAGCTCTTTGGGGTCGCGGGTGTTGAGGCCTAGGGTGGCGACTCCGACACTGATGGTCACGGGGCGGCGGGGCCAGGGAAGCTCGGCGATCATGCGGCGGCAGCGCTCCGCCACGACCCGGGAGTCGTCGGCGCTGGTGTGGGGGAGCACGATGGCAAACTCCTCCCCCCCGTAGCGTGCGGCGCAGTCGGTCACGCGGGTGGCTTTGAGCAGCGCATCCGCGATCGTGCAGAGGACATCGTCGCCGGCGGGGTGCCCGAAGGTGTCGTTGTAGGACTTAAAGCTATCGACATCCAGGAGAATCAGCGAGAGGGGGTACTGGTAGCGCACGCTCATCCGGTACTGGCTGAGGAGCTCTTCCTGGAACTTGCGGTGGTTCTTCAGGCCGGTCAGCCCATCGACAGTCGCCTGCGCTTCGAGCTGGAGGTTGGCCTCGGCGAGCTCCCGCTGGCGCTGCTCTAGGCGCCGGTTGAGCTTGTTGAACTCGATCAGCTGCTGCTCGGCGATTTTTTGGAAGTGCCTCCGGTCGCGGATATCGGCGAAGGTGGCGACCGCGGCGTAGGGGCGCACCTCGTGGGGGCGGAAGAGGGGCGCGGAGTTGATCGAGACCCAGAGCACCTCGCCATCGGGGCGGTGGAGGCCCATGATGACGTTCTCTTGGGGGACTCCCTCGCGCAGAGAGACCGTGATGGGGTGCTCGTTGCTGGGAAACGGCGAGCCATTGTCCCGCACCGCCATCCAGCGCGGGTCGGCGAAGGTTAGGCCCTGGAGCTCGTCGGCCCCGACTCCCAAAAGCTGCTCGGCGCGGGGGTTGCACAGCACAATCCCGTGGCTGGGCTCCTGCACAATCAGCCCATCGTGCATCGCGGCCACGGCTTGCTGGAAGCGGTCGTCGGCCTCTTGGATATCGAGCTGCGCCACCGAGAGCTCTTGTAGCAGCTTGCCCTGGCTCTGGAGGTGGACAAAGAGCTCTAGCTGCGAGACAAGAGTCCGTGCGAGGCGCTGGAGTCCTTGCTTCTGGCTCTCCGTGAGCTTCTTAGGCTTGGGGCCAAGGACACAGAGCGCCCCCAGAACCTGGCCGTCTTGGGTGACCAGAGGGGCTCCTGCGAAGAAGCGAGCGCGTGGGGGCTCCGTGACCAGAGGGTTCTTGGCAAGGCGTGGATCACGGGTGGGATCGCTGACCACCAGCACCTCGGTAGGGCAGGCCATGACCAGCTGCACAAACGGCCAGATGCCCGCGGTCTGATCGGGCTCTAGGCCCACGGACGACTTGAGCCAGCGTCGCTCCGCATCCGCAAAGGCAATCAGGCCAATCGGCATCCCCGCGAGAGAGAGGGCAAGCTGGGTTGTATCCTCGTAGGTATTCTCTGTCGAGGACTCAAGCGCAGCTGTGTCTAAGACGTGGTAGCGCTGTAACGCCCAGAGACGCCGTGCCTCGTCATCAGTGAGTTGGGAGTTTGTGTTTGGCAACAGATATCCTCTGCCCGATATTATGGGAATAGAAAGTATTTATATTGAGAGAGAGCGACCAAATTTGGCAAAGACCGGTACTGGGAGCAGGTAGTGCGGCGGCGCTCCCCGTCTGGGGAAATACAAAGGGGCTTCGGCTCGGGCTCCCCCCGACACCAGGGCCGCCGGGGCTCCTGCGTGTCTATGCACCCTACTTAGGCCAGGCCTACCCACGGGTCGTCAACTACATCGCGGTTGAGCCGGTCGTGGCGGGGCGGCGCGGGTTCTCGGAGCTAGAGAGCCGTGGGATTGTGGCGGGCGAGACCAAGGAACAGGGAAAGACCTTGACCGTGCGCTTTACGGTGGAGCCCCTGGCCAATGGCGCGAGGCCGATGATCGAGGCGGTCTTTCACGCGGAGCGCCCCTACGACGTCACGCTGCGCTGCCTTGCCGCACCGGGGAGTGCCCCGATGGAGCGCTGCATCCTCACCGCGACCATGGGCAACTACGGCCGGCTGCGAAGGCTCTTTCTCAAGGACCGGGTGGTCGAGGCAAAGACCCTCTGGCCCACCCTGGCTCCCGACCGCCTGGGCTTCGAGCCCCACCGCAGCTTTCCCGCCCACGAGCTCGTGAGGCGCGGCAACGAGGTCGTGCTGGCGGCGGAGACCGACGAGGCAGACCTGCTCGCCGCGACCTATGCCCCGGCGACATTTCCCGGCTGGTTCTACGAGGGCAAGCCTGGTCGGCATCTCTGGCGCACCAAAGAGGTCCCTGGCTTGATCGCCCGTGTCAATGCCCGCCGCACCTACTGGCTGAGCGAGGCCGCGATCCCCGGCGGGCTTGCCTTTGAGAACATCGAGCTCGACGCGCCGTTTGTGAGCGGCCAGGAGTTTACCTTTGCGATTGAGCCGCAAGCCGCGCCTGATAGGCCGTCTCGGACGCCGTCAGCTCCGCAAGCTCCCGCTTGAGCTGGCGCTCTTGTTGGGCGACAGAGGGCACGAGCAGCGCATAGGCCACGCAGAGAGCCGCAGCCACGGGTAGGGCGGTCTGTGCGGTGCCTCGTGCGACTCCGTAGGTGGCGGGAACCCGGCGTCGCCAGCTCACAAGCGCCAGTCCCACGAGCCAGAGAAGGGGTAGTGCCAGAGTCACTCCGACGAGGCTCGTCCAGAGCAGGACGGCCCCTTCCATCTCAGGGGCACTTGTTCCGCCAGCGAGGCCTTGCATCAGCCCCACCATCGCCAGCCACGGCGCGATCGCTCCCGCCTCGGCGCGCACCAGGAGCGCGATGGCGAGATAGGGCAGGAGCCAGGTCGCGGAGAGCAGACCGAGCCGCCGTCCCCAGCTCCCCTCGGCCTTGCGGAGCTTCCAGAGCGCCACAGGGAGCAAGAGGGGGCAGAAAACGAGGCCCAGCCCCCAGCCGACCGCCGGGTGCGCGGCCTCTCCCGCAGGCCAGCGGCGCAGGAGCAGCTTGCCGATCCCCCCGAGAAGCACTACCAGAGCAAAACTCAGCAAGAGATTCAGTGCTGTCAGGTGCCTAAAGTTCTGGATCATGACTCGTGATACGCCATAGAGAGACTGATCGGTTGTTTTCTCGTAGGTTGCAGTGAGCGTCTCCTTGCGCGCCCGGTTTTGCACGATCGTCTCAACCAGGTCTTTCGCTCCGTTCTTGGTCGCAAAGGCCTTCCACTGCCGCAGACGCTCCGTCGCCACTGCCTCAGCTTGTGCCTTACGCGTGGCCTGCTCTTCCGCCGAGGGGAGATCTTCTGTACAGTCGAGGCAGCCCGGCGGCCCCTGAAGGTGGGCCTGTGCGGCGGAGGGGGAGGCGACTGCGGGGGCACCCCCCGGCCGGCCGTAGGCGACAGCGACCATGGCGGTGCCCACCAGTGCGCCGATATGGTTATTGCTCTGCTGGCCGACTCTCTCTCCTAGTAGCATCACCGAGCGGCGTAGGGCGAGGCCATTTTTAATATCGCCCGCTTGCTCTTTCTGCATCGCTTGCACGGTCGCGAGCCGTGCAAGGGCACGTAGCGAGGCGTAGTGGGGAAAGAGGGTGGCGGCGGCGACCGCGGTCTCGGTGAGGGCGAGCTGTGGGCCAAGCGCTGCCTCACGGAGCCGGAGCGTCCCCTGCATCTCCGTGCGCACGCCATCATCGAAGCGCGGGCAGAGCGCGGCGCGGTGTAGAGCGGCCTGCGCCTTGGAGTCCCGCTTCAGGCCGTAGAGCGTCAGCGCCTCCATCGCCGGAAAGAAGGCGTTCGACGGATCGAGGGCCGCGCCGCGCTGGGCATCGGTGAGGGCGCGCTCGAAGGCGGCACTATCAATGGGGCGATCTTGTGCGCCACGAAGCGGCTCTGCGGAGAGAAGCTCTTGCTCCTGGGCGCGGTTGCGCGGAAAGAGCTCCCCACGACAGGCACAGCGCAGCGCGGCGATGTGCCACTCGGGACGGTTGCTGGTCTGGGCACGCGCCCGGAGCCGAGGGAGGAGCTTGGTGCGGTCTGTGTCCTGAAGCACCCCCGCGATCTGAAGCTCGGTATCGTCGGGGTGGGCCGCCAGGGTGCGGGCATACGCCTCCTCCGTGTGCTGGGGCTCCGGTGCGGGAAGTGCCCAGGAGAGCGGCATGTCCTCTTGCTTCAGCCCGAGGCTATAGAGGTTCTGCACCACTTTTTGCGAGCCTCCAAAGACCATCCCAAGCTGCGTGCGAGCCAGGTTGCTTGTCAGGGGATTGAGCGCGGCCGTCGCGAGGGCGGCACCCGCCAGGAGAGCGAAAAAGCGAGGAGAGCGCAGGTTCATAAGAGCAAGAACGTCCCAAGAGCACTTTTGGTTACGGTACCGTCGCTCTGGCGGCTTTTGGTTGTACAATCCACCATGTCCACCAAAGCTGCTGACACTCCCTCTCTGCCGGGCTTCTCCCAGATGGTGCTCCTGCTGGGGCTGGGCTGGGGCCTGACCAATATCGCCTACGGCATCTACGACCTGCCGCTTAAGTTTGTGCTCAAGGAAGAGCTTCATCTCAATGCCCAGCAGATCTCCGCGTTCTTTGCGCTGGGGGTCTTTAGCAACTATGTCAAGCCGCTGGCGGGGATCCTCACCGATAGTGTCCCGCTCTTTGGGACACGCCGCCGCTGGTACCTGATCCTGAGCCTCTTGCTCTGCGGGCTCGGGTGGCTGATCCTGGGGAGTGTCCCTCGCAGCTACAACTTGATGCTCGGGGTCTTTGCGACGACTTATACCATGGTGATGATCATCTCCACGACCTTCGGGGGGGTGATGGTCGAGACCGCGCAGCGCTTTGCGGCGGCGGGGCGGCTGACCGCGCAGCGGATCGGGATGTTCCGGCTCGGGTCGCTGGTGGGCGGGCCACTGGGGGGATTTCTGGCGAAGTTCCCGCTCCTGCTCACCCTGAGCCTCTCCGCGACCCTGCACTTTGCGCTGATCCCGATTGTCTGGTTCTGGCTCAAGGAGCCGCAGAAAGCGACCCTGAATAAAGAGCTCTGGCACGAGGCAGGGGAGCAGTTCCGGGGGCTGGTGAAGAGTAGAGTGGTGCTGGCGGCGGCGGGGATGATCTTTCTGATCGCGGCCTCGCCGGGCTTTAACACGCCGCTGTTCTTCTACCAGACCAACACCCTGGGGCTCTCCAAGCAGTTTCTGGGGAACCTAACCCTGATCGGGGCGGCGTTTGGGCTCCTGACAGCGGCGGGGTACCACAAGTTCTGCCAGAAGGGGAGCATGCGGCTGATCCTCTATGTCAGCATCTTAGTTCATGCGCTGGGAACCCTCTTCTACCACTTCTACCAGACGCCCGGCACGGCGATTGCGATCACTGCGCTGGAGGGAGTCACCCAGACCTTGGCGGTGCTGCCTGTCTACGATCTTGCGGCACGGGGAACTCCTCGGGGCAGCGAGGCGTTAGGGTACTCGGTGATGATGAGTGTCTGGAACCTCACCAACTCCCTCTCGGACTGGGTGGGCTCGACTCTCTTCACGAAGTACGGCTTTGGCTTCACCCACCTGATCTGGCTCAACGCCGGAACGACCGCGCTGGTGCTCCTGGTGATCCCGTTTCTTCCCCGTGAGCTACTCAACAAAACCGATGGGCTGCCTCAGGGAAAAGACGACCATCCCTAGGCGGGAAAACCGCTTCCTTAAACGACAACGATTGATTTTAGAAGGGGGTTTGTGATAAACTTCGCAAAGTCAGACGGACGCGTCTGATGAGAAACATAGCTATGCTCAACTCCTATATTCCGGTCTTGGTGATGGGGCTTGCCGCCGTGATCCTCTCGGCGGTCTTTATTCTGCTCTCTGCGGTGCTCGGCCCGCGGCGACCCTCTCCGCAGAAGAACAGCCCCTACGAGTGTGGGGTGACTCCCATCGGCTCCGCGCGGGAGCGCTTCCCCATCAAGTTCTATCTCATCGCCATGCTCTTTATCGTCTTTGATATCGAGACGGTCTTCCTCTATCCCTGGGCAGTGACCTACGGGGCCAGTGGGGGAATGATGCTCTTCAACCTGGTGGAGATGGTGGTGTTTGTCGCGATCCTGTTTGTGGGCTACATCTATATCTGGCGTCGCGGCGCCTTCGAGTGGGGCTAGGAAACAAGAGTTATTATGAGCCAGGAAACTGACCAGCCGTTTTTGACGGCATCGCTGAACAAGATGGTGAACTGGGGGCGTAAGAACTCCCTCTGGCCCGCCACCTTCGGGCTGGCCTGCTGCGCCATCGAGATGATGGCCTCCACCGACAGCCGCTTCGACCTCTCCCGCTTTGGCTCCGAGGCGTTCCGGGCCTCGCCGCGCCAGGCCGATCTGATGATCGTCAGCGGGCGTGTCTGTAAGAAGATGGCCCCGGTCCTGCGCCAGGTCTACGACCAGATGCCCGACCCCAAGTGGGTGATCGCGATGGGCGACTGCGCCAGCAACGGCGGGGTCTTCAACAACTACGCCGTCGTGCAGGGTGTCGATCAAATCGTCCCCGTGGATATCTATGTCCCCGGCTGCCCCCCGAGCCCCGATGCGCTGATTCACGCCGTCATGGAGCTTCAGAAGAAGATCGATAAAGAGCGCTTTAGCGAAAGATATTGATAAAAAATGGTAGATGTTGATGTTCGTCTGGGGCTCTCGGGCTCGGACTTAGCGATTCGCGACCGGACCTTCAAGGCCGATCTTGCGCGGCGGGGGGAGTCCAATCTCACGGCCGACGAGTCACCGGAGGTGAAGGCGCTCGTGGACGCGGGCTATGGCGCGGAGATTGTCGCCAGCAAGCGCTTCCGCGGCCAGGACTTTATCACGGTCAAGAAGGAGCGCATTGTCGGCCTGCTGACCGTGCTGCGCGATCACGCGTCGCTGGAGTACAAGCTGGTCTCCGATATCCTGGGCGTGGACCTGCTGGGCTTTGAGACCGAGCCGCGCTTCGAGGTGGTCTACAGCCTCTACTCGCTCAAGACCTACCGCCGGATCGTGGTCAAGGCGCAGGTGGGGGAGGACGACCCGACCATTGACACGACCAGCGGGGTCTGGCCCGCCGCCGAGTGGCCCGAGCGCGAGATCTACGACATGCTGGGCATCACCTTCAACCACCACGCCGACCTACGCCGCATCCTCATGCCCGACGACTGGGTGGGGCATCCCTTGCGGAAGGACTTCCCCTTGGGCGGCGAGGAAGTCGAGTTTTCTCACAATGTCCGGGAGCAAGGCAAGTAGACCATGAGCGCGTCTTTAGAGAAAGTGCCCCAAGCGGGCATCGAGATCGAGCGGTATCTGGACCCGGAGACGGCCCAGGAGACCATGACCATCAACATGGGGCCGTCGCATCCTTCCACGCACGGCGTGCTTCGGCTCGTGCTGGAGCTCGATGGCGAGACGGTCGTGCGCTGCACGCCGCATATCGGCTACCTGCACACTGGCATTGAGAAGACCATGGAGAACCTGAGCTACTACAAGGCTCTGGTGCTCACCGACCGCGAGGACTATCTCTCCAATCTCTGTAACAACCTCGCGTACTCGCTTGCCGTCGAGAAGCTGCTCGATGTGGCCATTCCGCCCAAGGCCGACTACATGCGTGTCCTACTCAACGAGCTGGAGCGGATCGCATCGCACTGCCTCTGGCTGGGAACCCATGCGCTGGATATCGGCGCGATGAGCATGTTCTTCTACACCTGGCAGGACCGCGACCGGATTCTGGAGCTCAAGGAGCACCTCTCTGGCGTGCGCACCAAGACCAGCTGGATCTGCCCCGGCGGCCTGCGCGGCGATGCGCCGCAGGGCTGGCTGGAGCGTGTCCGTGCGTTTCTGGACTACTTCCCGGCGCGCATCGAGCTCTACGAGGGCCTGCTGACCAACAACCCCATCTGGATCGAGCGTACGCGCGGGATCGGGATGCTCAGCGCCGAACAGGCGATCGCCTTTGGAATGGCCGGTCCAAGCCTGCGTGCCAGCGGTGTCGCGTTTGACCTGCGAAAAACCAACCCGTACTCCCGCTACGAAGAGTTCGATTTCGATATCTGCGTCGGCACCTATGGCGATGTCTACGACCGCTACCGGGTGCGTATGGCCGAGCTCTGGGAGTCTCTGAAGATCTGCGAGCAGTCCTACGCAAAGGTGGTCGAGATGGGCGCGAAGGCTCCCGTGCGCACTGCGGACCGCAAGATCGCCCCGCCACCCCGTGCCGAGCTGGACACATCGATGGAGGCCCTGATCCACCACTTCAAGCTCTACACCGAGGGCTACCATCCGCCGGTGGGCGAGGCCATTGGTGCGGTCGAGGGCCCCCGCGGCGAGAAGGCCTACTACGTGGTCAGCGACGGCTCCAACAAGCCGTACCGGGTCAAGATCAAGGGCCCGAGTTTCTACAACCTTCAGGCGCTCCCCCAGATGTGTGAGGGGCGCATGGTCGCCGATGTGGTCGCCATCATCGGCTCGATTGATATTGTCCTGGGAGACATTGACCGCTAATGCAAGTCCCTAATACCAGCGAACAGAAGGCCAATAAATTGGCCTTTCTGGATGGTTTTCGAGGACTTGCTTGTGTCTATGTGGTGCTGTACCATTTTTGGTTTGAGCTCTCTATTGCCTACTCAAGTATTTTAACCCAGAATATAAAGTCATACTTTAGGTTTTTGAATTTTGGGAACTGCTCCGTTGCGGCATTTATTGCGATTTCTGGCTATTGTTTGATGTTGTCGACTGTGAGATCATCAAGCGATACATTGAAAAATGGCTGGAGAGAGTTCCTAATTCGCCGGTGTCGGCGTATATTGCCTGGTTACTATGTGTGCCTATTATTAGGCATTGTTTTGATGAATGGCTCGGATGTTCTTCATAAAAGCCTTCTTTTTCAGAATGCAATTCCAGTAGATATGTTCTCAGGGGTGATATCCCATTTATTATTAATACATAATATTAATCAGAATTGGGTTTTTAATATAAACCCGCCTTTATGGAGTGTGGCAGTGGAATGGCAGATATATTTCATGTACGCGTTTGTGATGATGCCACTGTACTCTAGATTTAAGGCAAATTCTTTATTATTATCTGGAGCAGCACTTTCTGTGGTTTTATTTGCGATATCGAGACTCCCAATCGCTTTTTCAAATAAATTTTTCTGGCCGCACTCCTGGTTTGTCTTTATCTTTGCCCTAGCTGCATACGCTGCATGGTATAATTACAGAGTTGCTATTAAAGGTATGTCTGATGCTGCGAGATTGATGTTTGTATCTGCTATACTTGCCGCGTTTTGTTTGTTATCTGTTTTGTTTTTTACCAGGGATGATAAATGGTTAGAGCATCATAACTATATCGTTGAGTTATTGTCAGGTGGTATCTCAATCGGGGTGATGGTTCTATGCATTGATGCAATTTTAGGGAATAAGAAGTCTTTCTTGGTTGGTTTTTTGTCGTTGCCTTTCCTTGTTTTTCTCGGGAAAATATCCTACAGTATCTACTTGTACCATTGCTTTGTGATGGCTGTGGTAATATTTTTAGTGATGAAGTACCTTGGGGCTGGCTTCTTATCCGTATTTGCCACACTCTCTCTAGCTCTGAGTCTTGTTGTGCTTCTCTCTTATTTTTCTTATAAATATGTCGAGCGACCGTTCATGCGGGTTTAGGAATTTTTAGGAATATTGGTAATGTCTAAGTTTACGGAAAAAGATAAGGCACGCCTCGATGAGCTGATCTCGCGCTACCCGACCAAGAAGGCGGCGCTGCTACCGTCGCTCTGGGTGGCGCAAGAGGTGTACGGCGGCTGGCTCCCGCTGGAGGCCATGGACGAAGTGGCGCAGCACCTGGAGCTCCCGACGGCCGATGTGCAGGGTGTGGCCACGTTCTACACCATGTACAACAAAGAGCCGCGCGGCCAGCACGCCATCGAGATCTGCCACAATGTCAGCTGCATGGTGCTCGGTGCCGAGCAGCTGATCCAGCACTGTGAGCGCAAGCTCGGGGTCTCCGCGACCGGCGAGACCACGGCCGATGGGGTCTTCACCCTGGCGCGGGTCGAGTGCTTGGGCGCGTGCTGCAATGCTCCTGCCGTGCAAGTGGGCGGAACCTACTACGAGAATGTCACCGCCGAGCAGATGGACGCGCTTTTAGAAAAACTCAAGAGCGCCCCGAGCGAGGTGGTCACCCCGCCCCAGTCTGCCATGCCTGAGATGAGGAAGTTCTAGCCATGAGTGAGCAACCCCAGCTTCTGTACAAACACCGTCATGTTCCTGGCATCAACACCATCGATGTCTGGATGGCGCACGGCGGCTACGAGAACTTTAAAAAAGCCCTCGCGATGGAGCCCGATGCGGTGATCGAGGAAGTGAAAGTCTCCGGCCTGCGTGGGCGCGGGGGCGCGGGCTTCCCGACCCATATCAAGTGGAACGCTGTCCCCAAGAACCGCGATGTCGAGCACTATCTGATTATCAATGCGGATGAAGGGGAGCCAGGGACTGCCAAAGACCGTGATCTGATGAACGGCCTGCCGCACCTACTGGTCGAGGGCTGTCTGATCTCCATGCACGCCATCCGGGCGAGCAAGTGCTATATCTACATCCGCGGCGAGTACATCGAGCCCTGGAAGAGTGTCCAGAAGGCCATCAACGAGGCCTACGAGAAAGGCTTCTGCGGCAAGAATGTCCTAGGCTCCGGGCTGGACTTTGACATCTACACCCACCTCGGGGCGGGGGCCTACGAGTGCGGCGAGGAGTCCGCGCTGATGAGCTCCCTGATGGGCGAGCGAGGTATGCCGCGCATGAAGCCGCCCGCCGCGCCCCTGCCGATGATCTCCGGTGCGTGGAAGCGACCCAGCGTGGTCAACAATGTCGAGACGGTATCGACCTTGTTGCCCATTATCGAGCTGGGTGGTGCCAAGTACGCCGAGATCGGCTATGGCTCACCGCGCTCGCGGGGCACCAAGCTCTTCTCCATCTCGGGCCATGTCGAGAAGCCTGGGGTCTACGAGATCGTGCTGGGGACGCCGTTTAGCGAGGTGCTGGAGCTCTGCGGTGGGGTTCGCAAGGGCCACACGCTCAAGACCTACATCCCCGGGGGGTCGTCGATGGGCTTTGCGCCGCCCACCCCGCTGGACTACCCCTTCGACTACGAGGGCATCCCCGCCAATACGAAGACCCTGGGGCTGGGCTCGGGCGGGCTGATTGTCTTTGACGAGACGACGCCCATCGTGCCCATCACGCAGCGGCTGGTGGATTTTTATCATCACGAGAGCTGCGGCAAGTGCACCCCCTGTCGTGAGGGGCTTAACTGGCTCCACAAGATCTACGGGCGCATTGTCGCCGGGGCAGGCAAGGAGAGCGATATCGACCTGATCTGGGATATCTGCGACAGTATCCGCGGCAAGAGCTTCTGCGCACTGGGCGAGGGAGCGATCTGGCCGGTGATGACGAGCTTGCTGCTCTTTAGAGACGAGTACTTGGCCTACATTCGGGGCGGGAAGGACGCGATGACCGATCTGACGACGATCGGTCTGTAGGGCTCTCCGATGGTCAAGGGCCAGAAGGTGATGGTGGTGATGCCCGCCTACAACGCCGCAAGGACTCTGGAGAAGACCCTCTCCGAGATTCCGAGCGATATTGTGGACGAGGTCCTTCTGGTGGACGACTGCTCGAAAGACGAGACCGTGGCGGTGGCGCAGAAGTTGGGGATTCCATATGTGGTGCACCCGAAGAACCGGGGCTACGGCGGCAACCAGAAGACCTGCTACACCGAGGCGCTGAAGCGAGGGGCGGAGATTGTTGTGATGCTCCACCCGGACTACCAGTACACGCCCAAGCTGATTGGGGCGATGACTTGGTTGGTGGCATCGGACGAGTTTGATGTGGTGCTGGGCTCGCGGATCTTGGGGAGCGGTGCGCTCAAGGGGGGGATGCCCTACTGGAAGTACGCCGCCAACCGCTGGCTGACCGGCGCGGAGAATGTCCTGCTGGGCATGAAGCTCTCGGAGTACCACACCGGGTACCGGGCGTTCTCGCGTAAGGTGCTGGAGACCCTCCCGCTGGAGGAAAATAGCGACGATTTTGTCTTTGACAACCAGATGCTGGCGCAGGCGGTGCGCTTCGGGTTTCGGATCGGGGAGATCTCCTGCCCGACCAAGTACTTCCCCGAGGCATCGTCGATTAACTTCAAGCGCTCGGTAATCTATGGTCTAGGGGTGCTCGGGACGGCGGTGGCCTACCGGTTGCATGTGTGGGGCGTGAAGCGCTCGAAAATCTTTGAGGACGGGGGCAAGAAATTGCCCGGCGCGGTAAGAGAACAATAGCTATGGCGGACGAGAAACGAGAACAGACGCCGCAGGAAAAGGCGGACGCGGCGAAGGCCGTGGCGGATCAGGACAAGGCAGCGGCGGCGGGAGTCGAGCTGGTGAACCTGGTGGTGGACGGCGCACCGGTGGCGGTGCCCAAGGGAACCCTGGTGATCGAGGCGGCGTTTCGCGCCGGGAGCGATGTGCCCTACTTCTGCTACCACCCACGCCTCACCAGTGTCGGGGCTTGCCGCATGTGTCTGGCGAGTGTCGAGCTTGAGATGTTTGGGCAGCGGCGCGCCAGTATCATGGCCACCTGCACGATCCCCTGCTCCGAGGGCATGGTGGTCAAGACCCAGACCCCCGAGGTCAAGAAGGCCCAGAACGGGATTCTGGAGCTGCTGCTGGCCAACCACCCGCTGGACTGCCCGATCTGTGACCGTGGCGGTGAGTGCCCGCTGCAGAACATGACGATCTCCTACGGCCCCCCGACCAGCCGCTACACCGAGGAGAAGCGCCACTACCCCAAGGCCAAGCCCATCTCGGACTATGTCGTGCTGGACCGCGAGCGCTGCATCACCTGTATGCGCTGCACCCGCTTCGCCGACGAGATCGCCGGCGATGGCAAGCTGGACCTGATCAACCGCGGTGCCCAGACCGAGATCGGCCCCTTTATGGGCGCGAGCTTCGACTCCAACTTCTCGGGCAACACGATCGAGATCTGTCCGGTCGGGGCGCTGACCAGCCGCCAGTTTCGCTTTAAGGGCCGCCCGTGGGAAGTGAAGTCCGTGGACTCGGTCTGCTCCAAGTGCGGCAATGGGTGCAATATCGCCGTCGGCCATCGCCTCGGGGAGCTGGTGCGCATCAACGCCCGCACCAACGAGGAGATCAACGAGGAGTGGACCTGCGACCGCGGCAAGTTCGGCCACGCGTATGTCAATAGCGAGGAGCGCCTGACCACGCCGCTGATCCGCGACATGGACGGCAAGCTCCAGCCTGCTAGCTGGGACGCTGCCCTGACCAAGATTGTCGAGGCGCTCAAGCACTACAAGCCCGAGCAGATCGGTGGGATCGGCTCGACGCGGGCGACGCTCGAAGACAACTATCTCTTTGCCAAGCTGCTCAAGGGAGCGATTGGGACGGCCCATGTCGGGCATCAAATGCACCCGTACCCGCTGATCCCGATGCAGACCAGTATCGCCGAGCTGGAGAGTGCGAAGAAAATTATCTCGGTTGGCATGAAGCTGGAAGACGACCAGCCGATTGTCTACCTGCGGGTGCACAAGGCGCGTAGCAAGAAGGGCGCGAGCTGGGTTCAGGCCGCGACGGTCGCTGAGGCGATCGAGAGCCTGAGCGAGGGCGCGGTCCTGCTCCTGCCTCACACGCTCTCGGAGGCGGACTACGCCGCTGCGCAGGCCGCGTGTGCGGAGAAGAGCGCAAAGCTCAATATCCTCCTGCCCGATGCCAACTCCTGGGGAGCCGTGAAGGCGGGTGTCACCGGCGGCGAGCTCGCGCAGATTCTCTCCGGTAACCTAAAGATGCTCTATATCTTGGGCTCCGACCCGGTTGTGCGGTATCATGACCCGGCAAAAGCGCGGGAGGCTGTCGCGAAGGCGGAGTTTGTGGTGGTGCAGGAGCTCTTCCTCACCGAGACCGCAAAGCTCGCTAGTGTGGTGCTCCCTGCCGCAAGCTTTGCCGAGAAAGACGGCACCTTCGTCAATATCGAGGGCCGCGAGCAGAAGATCAAGCAGGCAATCGCGCCGCGTGGCGACTCCCGCCCGGACTGGCGCATTCTTGCCGATCTGCTGGCCCGCCTCGGGAAAGCGCAGCCGTACTTCTCGGCGCGCGACATCTACCGCGAGTGGGAAAAGGCGCAAGGGTAGTCAGAGATTATGGATATCTGGCAGCAACTATTCGTCCTGCCGGGCGACAAGATTGAGTGGTGGGCCGAGGTGGTCCGCTCCGTCCTCCGACTGGTGATCGCGCTGGTGGGGGGGCTGGGGTCGGTGCCTATCTTGGTCTGGCTGGAGCGCCGGCTTCTGGGCTGGTACCAGGGGCGCTTGGGGCCCAACCGTGTGGGGCCGCAGGGCCTCCTCCAGCCCCTCGCCGATGCGCTCAAGCTCATCACCAAAGAGGACATCACCCCCACCAATGTCGATAAGATCCTCTACTACATGGCGCCTGGGGTGGCACTTGCTCCCGTGATCATGTCCCTGACCGTGCTTCCTTGGGGGAGCTCACGGGACTGGGGAGCGGTTGCGCCGCGCCTCGACACCGGCGGAATCCTGCTGCTCTTGGCCATCGCCTCCATCGAGGTCTATGGCGTGATCCTAGCGGGGTGGTCGTCGAATAACAAGTACTCGCTACTGGGGAGCCTCCGTGCGGCGTCGCAAGTGATCTCCTACGAGCTAGGAATGGGCCTCTCGATCCTGGCGGTCCTGCTCATGGCCGGCCAGGTCAGCACGATTGGCATTGTCCAGCACCAGGGAGTCTTTGAGCTGGGCCCGGATGGCGTCAGCGGCTACCCCATCGGGGAGTCTGCCTACACCTGGGCACCACAGGCCGTGAGCTCGGGCTTCTGGAACTGGCACTTCTTGGCCTTCTTCCCGCTTGGGCTAGTGGCCTGTGGCATCTATCTTATCTCGATGCTGGCCGAGACCAACCGCGCCCCCTTCGACCTTCCCGAGGCCGAGACCGAGCTGGTGGCCGGCTTCCACACCGAGTACAGCTCCTTCAAGTTCGCGATGTTCTTCATGGGGGAGTATGCCAACATGGGCATTGTCTCCGCCATTGCGATCGTCCTCTTCTTCGGGGGCTACCTTGCGCCCTGGGGGCCGCTGGGCCACATCCCGATGAGCGTCTTCGGAGTGCCGGTCTGGGCGAGCCTACCGGGCTGGTTTGTCGATCTGAGCAACACAGGAATTGGGATTCTCTGGCTGGTGCTCAAGTGGTTTGCGCTGATTGGCTTCTTTATCACGGTGCGCGCCACCCTACCCCGCCTGCGCTACGACATGCTGATGAAGCTGGGGTGGAAGGGGATCATCCCCGTGGCCCTGATCAACCTGCTGCTGATCGCCCTCTCGATGGCGCTGCAGCAGACAAAGCTCGGCTGGTTTGGGCACTTTGTGGCGCTGGTTCCCGGTGTGGTGCTTCTGGGCGTGCTCTTCCTCTGGAAAAAATCCAGCTACGAAGCGGCGGCCAAAGAGGCGCTCTCGACCGCGCTGGTGCCTGCTGGAGAGAGTGTCGGGATCGCCCGCCTACCGATCCGCCGCGAGCCTGTCACCGTGAAGATGGCCCCGAGAGTGAGCGAGGACTAGACCATGTCAGATTTCTGGGCAGATGTAAAACAGATAGCGACCGAGGTGGCCGCGCCCTTCAAGGGCTTGGCGACTATCGGGAGCAAGCTAACCGAGAAGAAAACCACGATCGCGTACCCTGAGTTTCGCCGACCGATGGGGGTGCGTGCACGCTGGCGCCATGTCCTCAACCGCTACGACAATGGCATGGAGAAGTGTATCGGCTGCTCGCTGTGTGCGGGTGCCTGTCCTGCCAATGCGATCCTCGTGGTGGCGGACGAGAACAAAGACAACGCCCGCTACTCGCCGGGGGAGCGCTACGCCAGCCGCTACGAGATCAACATGCTCCGCTGTATCTACTGTGGCTTCTGTCAGGAGTCCTGCCCGACCGGAGCGATCGAGCTGAAGGATATCTACGAGCTCGCGGAGGATAGCCGCAAGAAGCTGGTCTACACCAAGGAGATGCTGCTGGTCCCCGATCCAAACCGGGAGAGGGTGGACTAGATGATTCTCTTTTTGATGGTGGCGGCCCTGGCTCTTGTCGCGGCGCTCCTTGTGGTGCTCAACCCCAACCCGGTGCGCTCCGCGCTCTTTCTGGTGGTGAACCTCTTCTGCATTGCGGGGCTCTATCTCCTGCTCAATGCCTACTTCCTCTCCGCGGTGCAGGTGATTGTCTACACCGGGGCGATCATGGTGCTCTTTCTCTTTGTCATCATGCTCCTGAACCTAGGCACCCCGGACCGGTCGCTCAACAAGCTCAAGGCCCAGACCCCGGTGGCGGTCCTGGGAGGGCTCCTGCTGGCGGGAGCGCTGGTCTGGTCCGTGACCAAGGGGACCGCGCCCGTGCCCGTGGAGCAGCATCGCAGTGAAGCTACGGAGAGCCCGGCAGAGAAAAAAGACGAGTCTTCCGAGTCCACTGAGGCCGCGCGTGAGGAGCAGAAAGAGCGAGGACGGGTCGAGCCGGAGCACGAGTCGGCGACTGCGGAGCGCCTGCCGCTGCGTGCAGAGCCGACGGTCGATGGCTACCCGCTGGGCTCGCCGCAGGGGATTGGCAAGACCCTCTACAACCCGAAGCTTCCCTGGCTCTTCCCCTTTGAGCTAACGAGTATTCTCCTGCTGATCGCGGTGATTGGCTCCGTGGTACTGGCGCGCCGGGCCTACGGCGAGGAGGCGACAAAATCATGAGCATGGCTGAAGTTCCCCTGTCCTGGTACTTGATTCTCTCCGCGCTGCTCTTTGCAACGGGCGTGGTCGGAGTGCTGATCAAGCGCAACCCGATCGTCATTTTTATGTGTGTCGAGCTCATGCTCAATGCCGTCAACCTGAGCCTGGTGGCCTTTGGCCGCTACCTGGGGGACGCAGGCGGGCAGATGCTCTCAATCTTCGTCATGGCGGTCGCGGCGGCTGAAGTGGCGGTGGGGCTGGGAATCCTCATCGCGATCTTCCGGCTCCGCGATAATATCAACGTTGACGAAACCAACACGATGCGAGGCTAACCTTGGAATTTCTCCCCTGGATCGTCCCGCTGCTACCGCTGGTGGGCTTTCTGATCAACGGCCTCATCGGGGCAAAGCTCCCCAAGACCGTCTCCGGTGGCCTGGCGACACTCCTGCTCTGGGTGGCCTTTGCGTGCTCCCTGGTTCTGCTAGGACAGGTACAGGCAGCAGAGGGCGCAAAGCGCATTTTCTCGTCGGAGTTTGTCTGGTTTGAGGCCGGCAACCTGAGTGTCAGCTTCAAGCTCTCCATCGACACGCTCACGGCACTGATGCTCCTGATCATCACCGGAGTCGGGGCGCTGATCCATGGCTACTCGATGGGCTACATGAGCCACGAGAAGAACTACAGCCGCTACTTTGCCTACCTCAACCTCTTTGTCTTCTTCATGCTCTTGCTCGTCATGAGCAGCAACCTGGTCGGGATGTTTGTCGGCTGGGAGGGAGTCGGGCTGGCATCGTACTTGCTGATCGGCTTCTGGCAGGAGAAGAAGTCCGCCACCGATGCGGGCAAGAAAGCCTTCATTGTCAACCGAATCGGGGACGCCGCGTTTCTGATCGCGCTGTTTCTGATCTTCCGCCACTTTGGGACCTTCGAGTTCTACGGCAAGAACGGCATCCTGACCAAAGAGGGAATCGAGGGCGCGAACGCGATCGGCTACGAGCTCGTGGCGACAACGGTCCCGATCCTGCTCTTCCTCGGTGCCTGTGGCAAGAGTGCGCAGATTCCGCTCTATGTCTGGCTCCCCGATGCGATGGAGGGCCCGACCCCGGTCTCCGCACTGATCCATGCCGCGACCATGGTGACCGCGGGTGTCTACCTGCTCTGCCGCACCCACGTGCTCTTTCTCATGTCGCCCAGTGCGATGACCCTCGTGGCCATTGTCGGCCTGCTGACAGCGCTCCTGGCAGCTAGTATCGGCCTGGCGCAGAACGACATCAAGAAAGTCCTCGCCTACTCGACTGTCTCGCAGCTCGGGCTGATGTTCTTGGCCTGTGGCACCGGCGCGTTTGGCGCGGCGATGTTCCATGTCACGACCCACGCCTTCTTCAAGGCCCTGCTCTTCCTGGGCTCCGGCTCGGTGATCCATGCGATGGGCGGCGAGCAGGACATGCGCCAGATGGGTGGGCTTGCCAAGAAGCTCCCAACCACCTACCTGACCATGTTTGTGGGGACCCTGGCGATCTCGGGGATCCCGGGGCTGGCGGGCTTCTTCTCCAAGGACGAGATCCTGCTCAATGCCTTTGGGGGAGTGGGCGGAAGCCCTCTACTCTGGGCGGGTGGCCTGCTGGTCTCGGCGATGACCGCTTTCTACATGTGGCGCATGATGGCCAAGACCTTCCTGGGTGAGTTCCGCGGCACCGAGGAGCAAGCGCACCACCTACATGAGTCGCCGGTCTCCATGACCGCACCGCTAGGTATCCTGGCGCTTCTCTCCGCACTGGGTGGCCTCCTCAACCCCGCCGCGCTTAAGCCCTTGGGCGTGAGCCTGCCCGATACCTTTGGCCACTTCCTCGGCGAGAATGTCGAGTGGCGCACCGAGGCCAATGCCCTGCATGTCTCGTCGGAGCTGATGCTCCTGATCGCCTCCGCGGCTGTCGCGGTGGTGGTCTCCTTCCTCGCGTGGAGCCGGGTCAAGGCGGCCAAGAACGGCGAGCTCCTCACCGAGAAGCAGCGGGAGAGCGGCTGGTACCAGCTGGTCTACGACAAGTGGCGGGTCGATGAGTTCTACAATGACTTTTTTGTCCACCGGGGCAAGCTTCTGGCAAACTGGCTCTGGCGGGTAATCGACCTACGCGGGATCGATGGTCTAGTGCAAGGGGTGAGCAATGGCTTTGCTGGGCTCTCCAATCAGCTCGCACGCTTCCAGAGTGGCTATGTCCGAAGCTACGCCCTGACCATGCTGGTGGGCGTGGTGCTCGTGATCCTGACATCGCTGCTGGGCCGGGGAGGGAAATAAACCATGTCACTTCTGACCTATCTCATCCTGGTCCCTGCACTGGCCGCGCTCCTTATCGCCTTTCTGCCACGGGCACAGGCGCGTCTGATCGCCTGCCTTGGTGTTGCTGTTACTTTCCTCCTCTCGCTTCTTCTGCTCCGCGGAACTCCGAATCTGGCGGGCTTCTACGAGAGCACGCTCCAGAAGAGCACCTGGCTACCTGTACTGGGAATTAGCTACCAGGTGGGGGTCGATGGTATTGGGGCGCTCTTGGTGGTCCTGACGGGGCTCCTCGCCGCCCTCGCGGTGATCACCCCCTTCAAGGTCGCGGAGGGCAAGGAGAAGACCTACTTTGGGGCGCTCCTGCTGCTGGAAGCCACCCTGATCGGGGCGTTCTCTGCGCTGGACCTGATCCTGTTCTATGTCTTCTTCGAGGCCTGTCTGATCCCGGTCTGGTTCCTGATGGGAGTCTTTGGGGGAGAGAAGGCGACCAAGGCCCTGATGAAGTTCTTCATCTACACCGTGGTCGGCTCTCTGGTGATGCTGGCCGCGATTATCTGGCTGGGGGCACGCTACCAGAGCTTTGACTTCCTGCTGATTCAGGCAAGTCTCGCCAAGACACCCCTCATGGGGATGCTGGGGGTCTGGCTGATGCTGGGCTTCGCAGTCGCCTTTGCTATCAAGACCCCGCTCTTTCCCTTCCACTCCTGGCAGCCGGAGGCCTACGCCGCTTGTCCTACCGCGGGGGTCGTGCTGGTCTCGGGAGCGATGGCGAAGCTGGGAACCTACGGCTTCTACCGCTTCTGCCTCATGCTCTTCCCCGATGCCGCCCGTACCTATGCGCCGCTGTTTATCGGCCTCGCTGTCACCGGGATTCTCTACGGCGCGGTTGTCGCGGCGATGCAGCGGGATGTCAAGCGCCTGATCGCGTACTCATCGATTAGCCACCTGGGCTATGTCGTGCTGGGGCTCTTCTCAGGGAGCGCCCAAGGGGTCTCGGGGGCGCTGCTGCAGATGATCAACCACGGTGTCACGGTTGGGGGCCTGTTCCTGGTGCTGGGCCTGATCGAGGAGCAGACTGGGACGCTGCGCATCCGTAGCCTCGGCGGGCTCTGGGACAAGGTGCCGGTCCTGGCGCGGGTCTTTCTGATCCTGACCCTGGCGTCGGTGGCCCTGCCGCTGACCAATGGCTTTGTGGGAGAGTTCTTGATCCTGCTAGGCACGTTCCAGACCTACCCGGGTGCGGCGGCTCTGGCGACAACGGGGGTGATCTGGTCGGCGGTCTACATGCTCTGGATGTTCCAGCGCGTGGTCTATGGAGCCGCCCGCACCGAGCATCCCATGAACGATCTTACGGGTATCTCACGTATCGTGCTGAGCGTGGTGGTCGTGCTGGTCTTTGTGCTGGGGGTCTACCCCCGTGCCTGCCTCGATCTGATACGCCCCGGGCTCGTGGTCGCGGCACCGACGGAGGACAAGTAGTCATGACAGAGACACTGGAGAACCTACAGGCGCTACTGGCCCCGCTGGTAGTGCTGATCTGCGGGATGCTTGTCCTGCTCCTAGACCTGCGCCGGAAGGCATTTGCCGAGCGCAAGTCGCTGGCTCTGACCTGCTTTGTTGGGCTGGCCCTCGGTGCCTTTGCGACCCTACCGGGTCTGGGAGCCGCGGCTCTCTCGGGGATCAAGCTGCAGGCCGCGGATCAGTCCCTCACCCGACTCTTCGGCGGGGGGATGACGGTTGATGGGTTTAGCTCCCTGCTGAGCCTCACTCTTTGCCTTGTCGCCGCACTGACCATCGGGATGTCGGGGCGGTATCTCGAAGATAAGAAGCTCCCCTTTGGCGAGTTCTACGCACTAGTCCTCTTTGCTACCGCGGGGGCCATGGTCATGGTCAGTGCGCTGGACCTGGTCAATGTCTTTGTGGGGCTTGAGGTGCTCTCGGTCGCGCTCTACATCCTCGCGGGCTACGCTCGCCGTGAGCTGCGCTCGGAGGAGTCCGCGGTAAAGTACTTCCTCCTGGGAGCGTTTGCGTCTGGTTTCCTGCTCTATGGAATCGCTCTGGTCTACGGCGCAGTGGGGATTGCGGTGCGCTCGGGGGCACTCGGTTCAATCCCTGGCTCGTTCACCAGTCTGATTACCCTCACCGAGGCACTCCATGGAACGGCAGGTACGGAAGCGGCTCTGGGACACTCCCCGCTCTTTCTGGCGGGAATCGCGCTGATCCTAGTGGGCCTTGGATTTAAGGCATCGCTCGTTCCTTTCCACTCCTACGCGCCCGATGTCTACCAGGGTGCCCCGGCTCCGATCGCGGCGTTTATGTCCGCCGCCGCCAAGATCGGGGCCTTTGTGGTCCTGGTCCGGCTCCTCATGCCCTTCGCGGAGCCGGGGGTTGGTGGGGAGGTCGTGCGTAACGCCTTGGTGGGAATCGCGGTCGCGACCATGCTGGTGGGAAATATCCTCGCCATTCGCCAGACTAACCTCAAGCGCATGCTCGCGTACTCGTCGGTGGCACACGCGGGCTACCTGCTCGTCGGCGTGATCGCGGCGAGCACTCCCAGTGCGAGTGGGCGGATCAGTGCACTGGCTGCCGATAGCGTTGGGTTCTACTTGCTGGCCTACTCCCTCATGAACCTGGGAATCTTCGCCGTGACGGTCTGGCTGGGACGCTCAGGCGAAGAGGAGTTCTGTGAGATCGGTCGTTTTGCGGGGCTAGCTCGCCGCAACCCGGCGGCTGCCGCTGTGGTGACCATCCTCATGCTCTCGCTGGCGGGGATTCCGCTAACCGCAGGCTTCCTCGGGAAGTTCTACCTCTTCTACGCCGCGATGCAGGCAGGGCTGGTCTGGCTGGCAGCAGTGGGGCTGGTAATCAGTGTGATCGGGCTGGTGTACTACCTGAACCTTGTGGTGCAGATGTACTTCCGCGAGCCCGCCGACGATACCAACCCGGAGCTACGGGCGGGGGCTGCCAAGAACGTGGCGGTTGTCTGCGCCGTGCTGCTTCTTGTCCTAGGGATTCTCCCCTCAGGGATTCTTGGGCCGACCCGGATCACGGACAACCTCCAGCTCATGGGAGCGACCATCACCGACCCTGGGATGGCGGCCGGCCGGCCTCGTCCTGGTGGGGGTGGCCCCGCCGCGCCCCGTCCGGGCAACGCGCCCAATGCGGCTCCCGCCCCCGGCGGAGCGCCCCAATAAGTAAAGTCCCCCCGGTGCGAGCCGGGGGGACTTTTTATTTTCCTTTGAACGTGCAGTGGTCGCGGTGTGGCCTAAAGAATGGGAGGAAGTGCTCCTTGTGCCGCACCCCAATAAAGAGCGCCAGTCCCCCCAGAACGACGACTACCGGGAGCCCCTTGGGATCGAAGAACAGATCGTAGAGGGCGATATTGACCAAGATCGGTCCCAAGACAAGCAGGCCTAGGGGAGCGAGCCGCCCCCCCAGGATCAGCGCTCCGCCGATCATCTCCAGCGCCTTGACCACGTGCAGATAGCCGGTGCTACTCAGCAGCCCGAGAAACTCCTCCGCCTTGGGATTGGTCGGGGGCATCGGCAGAAAGTGCAGGAACCCATTGGCCCCAAAGACCAGAAATGCAAGGCTCAGGACGACCTTGGCAGCCGCGACGGGGAGATTCTTCGGCCCAACGGTCTCAGCTACCACGGCAGGCGGTCTTGCTTGTGGAAGTAGCCACCCGTGGGGCCATCGGCAGGGAGGGTCGCCAGCCAGACACTGGTCTCCGCGCCCTCGGAGACCTCAAGCATTGCCCCTTCGCCGCCGAGCTCGGTCTTGACCCAGCCGGGGTGGGCGGCATTCACCTTGATCCCTGTTGGCTCCAGCTCACGGGCCAGGTGCACCGTGTACATGTTGACCGCCGCTTTCGACGCCCCGTAGGCCGCGGCAAACCCGGAGGCACCGTAGATAGGGGAGCCGGGCGTGGTTGCCATGGTCAGGGAGCCCAGGATGCTGGTCAGGTGGACGATCCGGCCGGCGTCGCTCTTTTGGAGTAGCGGCAGAAAGGCTTGCGTGGTCTCGACCAGCCCAAAGAGGTTGGTCTCAAAGGTCCAGCGCCAGTGGGCGAGGTCTTCCGTGGTCGTGGGCTTGTTGAAGGTCCCCAGCCCCGCGTTGTTGACCAGAATATCCAGCTTGCCCTCTGCTGCCTCAATGGTTGCGACTGCCGCAGCAATGCTCGCGGTATCCGTGACATCGAGCTGGAGGGTGTGGACTGCGCCCGTGATGGTCTTTGCCGCTGCCTCGCCCCTTGCAAGATCACGCGATCCCAGATAGACCGTGATCCCCTGCGCGGCGAGCTGCCGTGCGGTCTCTAGACCAATACCCTTGTTTGCGCCGGTAACCAGCGCGACTGTTGTGTTTCCCATGCCCTCTAGTACAGCCAGCTCTCCGGGCGGTTCCCTGGCCTTTCGGGCAGGCTAGCCAAAGAGCCCCGGCGTGTCGAGGCGCTCGATATGGGTGAGCCTATGGACAATCCGAGGGCGCTCGAAGTCGGGGTGGGTGGTGGTGACCCGCTCGACACTCGCCCGCACGAGCCCTGCCAGCGGGATGCCCCGGAGCTGCAAGGCGCGGGCCTTGTCCACCCGGAGCGTGTAGGGCTGCTGGTCGCTCCCACACAGGATCTTGCACGAGCCCGCGACGATTGTCCCGGTCTGGAGCTCGCCGGTCAGGACGATATTCTCGACCTTGGTATGGGCATCGTCGAACCAGACCTGCCGCTCGGTGGCGTGGCGCGGGGTGAGCACGCCGGGCTGCGCGAGGTTCTTGGTGCGGAAGGTCATCACCAGCTGCTGGGCCGCGATCTGCTTCATCACCTGGACATAGCTACGCCGCACCGAGTCGTTGGTCAGGTGGCTGCTGATCTGCTCGTGGGTCGCGTTGTCGTCGAGCATCTGCGCCAGCAGGTCTGCGGGGGTCTCGGGGTCCAGCTCGATCAGCTCAATCTGCCCTGTCTCGGCCTCGGTCTCCGGGACCAGGTAGAACGGCAGGCAAAACGCGCCGGGCTGGGTGGCAACCCCGGCCTGGAGGGTGAAGGGCTGGGTGGGAGTCAGGCGCTTGACCATCAGCTGGATATTGCGTAGCAGCTCCGCCAGCACCGCGAAGTCCATGCGCTGGTGGGCGACCCCAGCTCCCTCCCAGAGAATCTCCCCATCCGGCTCGCCCGCCTGCGCCACAGGAGTGGGCACGGCAAGAGGCTTCGGTTCCGGGCTGGGCGGAGGAAGCACGACGGGAACCTCAACCTCAATCTCAACCGGAGGCTCTGCCTCTGAGTCAGGCTCAGTGGCAATGGGTTCTGGAGCCGCAACTACAGGAGCGGCTAGTGGCTCGTCGTCGTCAAAGAGGCCGCCCAGAGAGGGCGGAGAAGGGGGGGAGGGGTCTCGTCGCATGGGTTTACGTTTCTGCTTGCTCTTAGTTCGGGAAATCCCTCCCCGATTCCTACCCGTAAAAGACATAGCCTTGTCTGATACACTAAGAAGCAAGGAGTGACAAAGATGCTTTCAACCGATGCCGATAAGGCCCTCTGGCTTGCGATTCTCGGCAAGGATGCCAAGGGAGTGGCGCTTGCTGCCCAACAAGGAGCGGATCTAAACGGGCGGGTGCCCCAGCTGAGCGTGAGTGTCGCGCTACAGATACAGCATAGCCTGGCAAAGGAGCACGATACCCCGGTAGACGAGCGTACACAGGTTGCTCTCACAGAACATGCCCTCAGTACCTTGCAGCGTGACCCACGCTCTCGCGATCACTTCACCGAGGCTACGTGGTCGCCCTTGTTGGTCGCGTGCCACTACGAGCTCGCCGAGGTTCGCAATGCCTTGCTCGCTGCCGGGGCCAATCCCGACGAAGCCGATGAGACGGGGCTGACACCGTTGCTAATCGCGGTACGGAAGGGCGACACGGAGGCGACACGAGCGCTTTTGGAGGCGGGGGCAGATCCCAATCACTCCCAGCCAAGAGCAGAACGTGGTGTGGGTGCGCAGGGGCATAGCCCGCTGGTACGGGCGGCCGGCGATGGCAACCTCGCGCTGGTGGAGCTGCTACTCGCTCATGGTGCGGAAGTGGATAGGCCCAACAGCGCAGGGCAGACCGCGCTCCTAGCCGCCTGTGGTCGTCCCCATGGAGCCGTGAGCTGGAGCGATCTCAGCGAGAGAGAGGACCGCGAAGAGACCTCGGGCGATCTCGTTGCGACGATGGCCGCCATGACGGAGCAGCTAGGAAAGCGGCGTGCGCCCGAGGAGCGTGTTGGGGACTGGGACGCGATTGTGACACTCTTGCTGGAGCGTGGCGCAGATATTGAGACGGAGGTTGAGGGAGAGTACCCGATAGTTGGGTTTGGGCTGACTGGGACACCCCTGATTCAGGCAGCAGGGCGCGGCGATCTCCCTCTTGTCGAGAAACTCCTCACCGCAGGCGCAGCGCCCCGTGCTGCGGGTGGAACCAGCCCTCTCCATGCCGCGCTCCAAGGAGCAGGATCGCTAGCGGTTCTCCAGCGCCTGCTGGACGCTGGCGCGGACCCTAATGTGCGCGATAGTGAGCCAACACCAGTTGTGGGGCTCGCCGCCCGCTCGGGGAACATGGAGGCTCTAAAGCTCCTGCAAGCGTCTGGGGTAGACATCCATCAGCGTGGGGAGAAGTCGGGGGGAACCCTGCTTCATGTTGCGGCGGACACCGGAAAGACCGAGGTGCTTGCCTACCTGCTAGACCAAGGACTGGAGTGTGATGCCCCCATGATCCGGCCATCACACACCGAACATACACAGAAGCTCCGTGATACGCTTGAGAAGCTCAAACGCGAGCCCCAGTCGTCTGTCTTACAAGAGGCTCTAGCGGCACCCCCTGAGACACCGGAGCCCCCCATCGAGGGAGTGACTCCTCTCATGGTAGCGGCGGTGCGTCACCGAACCGAAGCGGTTGCTCTCTTGCTGGAGCGTGGGGCCGACCCGCACCGGCGTGACAGTGCGGGCAAGACTGCACGTGACTATGTCCTATCGTCCGCGGAGCAGTTCCAGAGCAAGCGGGGTAAGGTGCAGGAGCTGATACAGCGCGATATTAAGCAAGACCTGGGAGATACCCTCGAGAAGCTCCCCGAGGCAACAAGGGCGGGACTGGACGAGCAGATGCAGAAGTTTCAGGCCACGTTTACGGGCATGTTCGACCAGATGTTTACCAAAAAACACCAAGCTGCTGAGGCGACTCTCGCACTGTTTCCAGAGAACTAGGCACGTGGCGAGGTAGACTCCTCCCATGCGTATCGTTCTTGCTACCTTGGGCTCCTTTGGTGACCTGCACCCCTTTCTTGCTGTCGGGCGGGGGCTGGTTGCGCGGGGGCACACGGTGACTCTGGCGTCGTGCCCGCAGTACCGCGCCAAGGTGGAGGCGGCGGGGCTGCGCTTCGCTCCGCTCCGGCCCGATGCACCCGCGCCGGAAGATGCCAGCGAGCTCGCCCGTAAAGTGATGGACGCGCGCGAGGGCACCCGTACGGTGCTGAAAGACTGGGTCATGCCGGTCCTGCGGGAGACCTACGCGGATCTAGCGGCCGCCTGCGACGGCGCGGACTTGCTAGTCAACCACACGATTGTCTTTCCGGGGCCGCTCCTGGCGCAGAAGACGGGCCTCCCTTTTCTCTCGGCGGTGCTCCAGCCGATTGTGTTTTTCTCCGAGTACGACCCCTGTGTCCCGCCGACCACGCCGCGCTGGCAGGGCTTTGCGCGGCTCCCAAGGCCGCTGGTGCGGGCGGCGTACCGGCTGGGCTGGCGCATGACCCGGCCCTGGCTCGCGCCGGTCGATGCCTTTCGCGCCGAGCTGGGGCTCCCCCCCGACCCGCGCCACCCGCTGATCGAGGGACAGTTCTCGTCGCGGGGGACTCTTGCTCTCTTCTCGGCGGCGCTGGCCGCACCCCAGCCCGACTGGCCGATAAATACCGTCCAGACCGGCTTTGCCTTCTACGACTCCCTCGATGGCAAGACCGAGGCGCTCCCCGCCGCGCTGGAGACCTTTCTGGCGAGCGGGGAGCCGCCCGTTGTCTTCACGCTTGGCTCGTCGGCGGTGATGACCGCAGGGAATTTCTTTGAGCAGGCGGTGGAGGCCACGAAGACGCTCGGTTGCCGTGCGGTCTTGCTGACGGGGCGCGACCAGCCGGTGCCTCCAAACCTGCCCGCGAGCATCCTGGCCGTGCCCTACGCGCCGCACTCGCGCCTCATGCCACGGGCTGCGGTCAATGTGCACCAGGGAGGGGTGGGGACCACGGGGCAGGCGCTGCGAGCCGGCAAGCCGCAGGTGGTTGTCCCCTTCGCCCACGACCAGCCCGACCACGCCGCCCGTATCACTCGCGCGGGCTTGGGTGCGACCGTCTACCGCGACTCCTGCACGGCCCGAACCCTCGCTGCCGCCCTCCAGCCCCTCTTGAGAGATGCCGCCCTGCAAGAGCGGTGCCGCATGGTGGGAGAGCAGCTCCAGCAAGAAGACGGTGTCGCACGCGCCTGCGAGGCGATCGAGCGCGGGCATTAAAATACCCGACTTGCCCATGGGGAGCGCCCCGTGGGCGCGGAGAGTATTGTGTGCTGTGCGTCCCCGGGACGCTCCCAACCCGAGGCGGGGATTGGAAATCCCCGCCTCTCCTCGAGCTCTGGTAAAATAGACACGATGAGACGCTCCCCCCAACTGATGATTGCGCTGGTGATTGCTGTTGTCAGCACGATCAGCTACTTCGGCAACCGCACCAACAACGAGTACACCGGCAAGGTCCAGCACCTGGCAATGACCACCGACCAGGAGATCGCGGTGGGGCTACAGTCGGCACCTGAGATGGAGGCGCAGTACGGCGGGGAGAGCCGCGACCGAGCGGCGGTGGCGAAGGTCCAGGAGGTGGGCCAGCGGCTCCTCAGCCGGGCGATCAAGCAGACTCCCTACAAGTTCCAGTTCCACCTGCTCGCCGACCGAAACACGGTCAATGCCTTCGCGCTCCCCGGCGGCCAGGTCTTTATCACCGAGGCGCTCCTGCGAAAGCTCCACACCGAGGGCGAGCTTGCCGGGGTGCTGGGGCATGAGATGGGCCATGTGGTCGCGCGGCACGGGGCACAGCAGCTTGCCAAGCAGCAGCTCAGCCAGGGCCTGGTCGGGGCGGCGGGCGTGGCGGCCTACGATCCCAACAACCCCTCACGGAGCGCGGCAACGACGCAGATGGCCGCGCTGGTGGCATCCACGGTCAAGATGAAGTTTGGGCGGGGCGATGAGCTAGAGGCCGACGAGCTTGGGGTGCGCTTCCTCCCCGCGGCCGGCTACGATCCCCGCGCGATGATCGGGGTGATGGAGACACTCCAGTCGGTGGGCGGGGGGCGACAGCCGGAGTTTTTCAGCACGCACCCCAACCCAGAGCACCGGATTGAGAAGATCAAGGCCGCCATCGAGCGCGAGTTCGCTAGCGGTATCCCCACCGGCCTGGAGCCCTAGCGCCTAGAGACGGGTCTGAATGGCCCGCTCCAGCTCTTTGGTGTCGATCTGCCCGCTCCAGTGCTGTAGGATCTGGCCGTCTTTGACCAGCAGCACCGATGGCACGGACTTCACGCCCCACGCCTGCCAGATGGTCTCGCCGTTTAGCAGGATCGGGTAGGTGAACTTGACCCGCGACTTGGCAAGAAACGGGACCACTTTCTTGGCCCCTTCTTCGTCGAGCGAGACCCCCAGCACGGTCAGACCCCTGGCGCTGTACTTTTCATGGAGCTTCTGCAGCTCGGGCATGGCTTTGACGCACGGGACGCACCAGGTCGCCCAGAAGTCCACTAAAATCAGCTTGCCCTTCAGGGACTCCAGCGTGACGGTCTCGCCGCTGGGGGTTTTCAGGGCAAACGGCGGCGCGGGGCGTGGAACCGGCGCGGGGAGGTAGGCCTCGGGGTCTTTGAGGAAGCGCTCTACCTCGCCTTTGTTGCAGAAGTAGTAGGTCTTGCCCTTGTAGCTCGCCGCCCCTGCAGGCTTCTCTTCCTCGGACTCACCGCTCTGGGAGCAGATAAAGCAGAGGGCCTTGGCGGGAAGCTTGCCCGTCACCCGTTGCGCTCTCTCTTGAAACCATCTCATACAGCACCTCAAAAATTCCTTGCAAAAGCGATCCCAATGCGTCGATTAAACGCCGCTATCAGGCTGACACTCTCGCCGCGCTTGCCAAACCACGAGAGGGTCGTGTGGCCGTACTTGCCGTCGCACATCGGCAGGAGCACGAGGTTGTCCCGGAGCGCGACACTCGCCCCAAAGGGTATCAGCACCTCGCGGCCAAACTCGGAGTACGCCAGCCCGACATACGGCGCAAGTTTTCCCTCACTGCCTCCGAGCTGCTTCTGCGCCGAGACAAAGTAGCTCATCCCGCGCGGCGTCCCGATCCGGTCGCTGGAGAAGCCCGCCACAACTCCGGGACGGCTCTCGCTCTCCGGCTGGATAAAGTAGTTCCCCACCGGGTTGAGCTTCGCCTCGGGCGCACTGGCATTGAACTCCACCCCCAGCTGGAAGCGCGGCGAGATGCGCCCGGTCAGGGTCGTGCGCCAGCGGGGACGCTCCTGCACGGAGTCGACATAGCGCTGCGCGAACTGAAACTTTCCCTCGACACCACTCGCACGGAGCGGCGATCCCTCACCGGGTCAGCCCGTTCACGGCGGGAGTGTCGCGCGTAGCTTTTCCTTCACCGACTGGCCGCCTGCCTCCTGGGCCCACGCCGGAGCGATGCCGAGCGCGAGAACGCTCAGCAAGAGGCTAGTTGGTATCCGGTTCATATCGGTTATGGTACCCTGTGCGTCAAAGAAAAAGGGAAGGCTCACCATGACACCGTACAACCCGATTCGTCCTCATCTGACGGCCCTGCACGCTCTCGCCGTTCTGCGCTGGGATGCGGGCGAGCAAGCGATAGCACTCCGACTCTGGCAGCAGCTCTGCGCCGTGGTGGACTGGTTAGAATCGCTCAAGGATGATCGAAGGTATTGGTATGGACACGACTACGATACCAAGGTGTATCTGGAAGCGCTGACCATGCTAGGGCGGGAGCGTGAGGCGCGGGCCGCTGTTGCAGAGTACAACCCTAAGTTTCCCAGTCTTTTTGAGAGCTATACCCAGCACATTCAGGTCGCGCTACGCCGCCGTCACCACATACCTGGGCCCGATGCCATGCCTCGTCCACAACGCATGAGCGTCCCTGGGCGAGTGGAAAGTGCCCTCGGTGCGGCAGACTGGGACCGGGCTCTCGCGCTCCTGGCAGAGGTCTCGCCCCACGCTCTCTATGAGAAACATAGGGCAGCACTTCGTGCCAAGGTTGCGGCGGCGCTGTGGCAAGCGGAGCAGACAGAGCGAGCGGTCGGGCTTCTGGAGCAAGCCGAGGCCGAGGCGCAGACGATCCTGCCGAGCCAGCGCAATGAGACACTCCACTGTATCGCCGAGGGCTGGGCGGTCTTTGATCGTGAGCAGGCGCTACGGGTCTACCGCGAAGCTGTCGAAACCCTGCAAACCATCCCAGAGCGCTCTCGTGGAGGCTCCGTGGATCACTTGATTCTCTCCCTGGAAACAAGCGGCTTCTACGGCGAAACCCCCGAGCTTCTCGACGAAGTCCCCGACTGGAACGAGCGCCCCGCCGCGCACAAAGCGAGCCTGTACCATGGGATCAAGTGTGTCCAGCAAGGGCCCACCCCCGAGGCTTTAGAGGACCTCACCGATGCCCTACGCAGTGCCATTGTCGCTCTCCCGAGCGGCCCCTACGAGAAAACCGTTCAACAGTCCGTCCGGGCGCTACTCGGCGCGAGCTACCTGCCTTTTGATCTGGCGGACATGAAGCGGCTACGGGAGCACCAGTGGTCGGAGCCCTTCGTGGAGTACTTCTGCTATCTCTATGAAAGCGACCAGTTGCCTGTAGAGTTCCGCTCTCTCTTGCCCCTGAAGGATGCCGAACAAAGGGCTATCTGGCGGAGTATTCCCGAGACGAGTAAGAACCCCGAGCGAGTCGTGAAGTTTCTAAAGACGTTGCGGCCCTGTCTCGAACTTGCCTACACCCTAGCCCGCTTGGAGCGCTTCGAGGATGCACTGGCGACCGTGGAGCAAGTGATGCCAGAGGACTACTTACGGGAGCATACTCCCACTGCACGAAGTATCATTCGCATACAGGCATCGGTAGGAATTACTCTCTTATGATGAGTCCTCCATCAGAACTAGAGTTACACCTGGAAGCCCTGCACGCGCTTGCGGTCATGCGCTGGGATGCGGGAGAGCATGAGGCGGCTCGTCGCTTCTGGCGGCAAGGCTGTGCGATCTACGAGAGCCTGAGCTGGGATCAGCAGCTCTGGTCTTCGTTTCCCTATACCGAGGCTTTGGTGATGCTGGGGCGCGACACGGAGGCGGAGAGACTGGTGAGGGAGAGCCGCCACGAGCGCTGGGAGCGTGCAAAGCTACACCCCGCCTGGCGACGGCTCGGGCGGCCTTTCGAGGACCCGGAGCGGGTAGCGGGCGACAGCCAGCCCTTGGACTCTGTTGCTCTCCGGGCGCAGATCTTACGGGACGCTGAGCAAGGGCGCTGGGCGGCGGCGCTCCAAGGAATCACGGAGCTCTCCCCGCACTTGCTCTACAACCACCATCCAGCGGCGGTGCGTGCAAAGGTCGCGGTTTTGCTGTGGCAGGCCGGTGAGCGGGAGTGGGCACGCTCGCTTTTGGATCAGGCGGAGGACGAAACACGCGCGATCCCGCTGCACTACCGGAGCGATACCCTCGCCTGTGTCGCGGAGGGCTGGAGTGTGGTGGACCGGGCGCGGGCAAGCACGCTCTACACCGAGGCCACCGAGGCGCTTCTGGCGGTCCCCTTTGGCTACCGCTGGAAGCCGCTGGAGAAGCTCATCGGGTCGCTGACAAGCCAGGGCTTTTTTGCGGAGGCCACCACGCTTCTGGAGAGCACAGCGAGCTGGGAGCGGCAGAAAAACGGGCTGCGTGTCTTTCTCCGCGCGAGCCTGCGCCACGGGGCCGGTGTCCTCAGAGCCGGAGCCAACCCGCTTGCCCAGGAGCGTCTCTGGGAGACCGTCCGCCAAGCGGCCCCTCTGCTCAACGCGCCCAACGACATGGATACCTACGAAGACAAGGAGCTGATGCAACAAGCGCTGGAGCAGCTCGCGCGCACCCACACCCCGCTGAGCCCCTATGACTTTCTGCTCTTGAAAGATCTACGCTGGGGCGAGGCGCTCGCGGCATACTGTTGCCTCTCTTTTGAGCAAGGCAACCTACCTGATGAGCACCTGAAGCTCCTTTGCTACCTGCGTGGGGTGGCCTACGAGATCGCGTGGTATCTCTCCCTAAACTCCCCAAGCCCCGAAACGGCGGTGCGCTTCCTGAATCTCCTGCCTCCCACCGAGGCCGCTGCCTACGCCCTAGCCCGCTTGGGTTGCTTCGACGAAGCCCAGGGGATTGCCCGTCAGCTGTCAGACCAAGTACAGGGTGAGCAGGCACTGTCCGTGATTCAAAGACAAGCCGAAGCGGCGGCTACTCGATAACTTTCCGGGCCGCAGGACGGTATGATACTCTCACGGAGACGCTATGGCACGAGATGTTTATCATGATCCGATTCGTCATGCGCTAGAGGCGGATGGTTGGATAATTACGGATGATCCCCTGACGCTGCGTTTTGGTGAGCAGAATGTCTTTGTGGATTTAGGAGCAGAAGCGCCGCTGGGGGCAGAAAAAGGGGGGCGGAAGATTGCTGTTGAAGTCAAGAGCTTTCTGGGGAAATCTGCCATTACAGAGCTCGAGCGTGCGCTGGGGCAGTTTGCTTTCTATCGGTTTCTTCTGCGGCGGGATCACCCAAACAGACTGCTTTATCTGGGAGTCTCGGAGGATGTGTATGTAGCACTCTTCGACACTGCGGATGGGCGAGACTTAATGGCAGATGCTCAGGTACGTCTTGTGGTTGTCAACATTGTCAAGGAGGAGGTTGTCGAATGGATCGAGATCGCCTAGCACTATTTCGGAGGACGCTCCATCAGATTTTTGAGAAGTACAGCCAGTTCAAGCTGTCGTATGCGGATGTGGAGACCGAGCTCGTTCTCGATGATGAGCGAGGACACTATGAGCTCTGGCAGATTGGCTGGCAAGGGCCAAAGCGCATCCATGCCTGTATTTTGCATGTGGATATTAAAGACAGCAAGATCTGGGTGCAACACGATGGCATCCATGAAGGCATCACTGATGAGCTGCTAGAAGCTGGAATAGAGCCCCAAGAGATTGTCCTTGCCTTCCATTCTCCTGCTGCCCGAAAGTACCTCCCCTTTGCGGTTGCCTAGTCGATAACTTTCCGGGCTGCGAGGTCATACTTTTTGCCGCTGGCGACCGACTCGGGGCCGGGTTTGCCCGCGTCGTAGAAGTTCACACGGGTGCGGCCGGTGATCTCGGCGACCGAGCCTTGGACAATCAGCGCCGTGGCTTCGTCGATGCCAACTCCTAACAACTGCGGATAGGTCTTGATAAGGAGCTCCATGTCCTTGAAGCGGTTCCGCTGGGTGAAGTGCTGGTCGATTGCCATGCCGGGGAGAAAGCCCAGGCCGCGCTCGTAGCCGGGGGCGATAATCTCCTCGGGGCCGAGAGGATTGCCGCGGGCCATGTACTCGCCCTGGATGGAAGCGCCTGCGCTGCTGCCTCCGATCACGCCGCCGCGCTTGAGGACCTCGTGCATGAGTTTTTCCGCCTTGGTGCCCTCGTAGGCATCGACAAAGCGCCACTGTCGCCCACCGCCAAACCAGACTCCCGTGGCGCGCTTGAGCAGGGCTAGTGCCTCGGGGCTATCGACGGTCTCGGGGGTGCGCCCGCGGAGCTCGACCACCTCCTTGGCTCCCGCGCGGCGTAGCGCCTCGGCCATGCCGTCTTTGGGTGGGAGCGGGTCGGGCATGGAGATGGGAATCACCGCGATCACGGCTTTCTCCGGCCCACCGGCGAGCTCCACAAAGCGCTGCGTCAGCCCCTGCGGCATCCCGCCCCCACCGATAATCACCAGGGTCCCCGACGGCACCTTCGGCGTGGCGAGTGTCTTGGGAGGGAAGACGGGCTCGGTGCGCTGGCGGCTCCAGCGGCGCAGAGCGGTGAGGTCGGCGAGGCGCTTGCGACCCGCGAGGGTGACCCGCTCCTCGGGGCTGAACTTGGTCGCAACGAGGCGAATCGTCACGGGCACGGCCCCGAGAAGCTGTATCTCCCGCCCGACAACCGCCAGCGCCGCGCCCTCGGGGAGCTCGTAGCGAATCGCAGCATTGGCATCGGGGAGGAGCCCCTCGCGGAGTGCCACTTGCGTAAACGCCGTGTTCCCTCCGAGAGTGGCACCACGGGCCAGCGCGGCCTTCAGGGCATCGAGGATTTTCCCCTTGGGGGGCTCCTTCAGCTCCCACCAGACCCCCGTGGCCTCGGCGAGCTCGCGAAGGTCAGGGAGCTTGTCTTTCACCGCGACAAACTTGCCCTCCAGCGGCTTGGCGAGGCGCGTGAAGGTCAGAAATGCCTCCGGGGCGGCGGGGCCGGGGCCAGAGAGGATTAGTGCGCCAGGGATACCATCGGCGAAGCTTGGGATCATGGTTGTTTTCCTGCGTTCGAGAAGCTGGGATAGCGGTCGAAGTCGTCGTTGCCGGCAGCGCGTGGGTCGCCGGTTTTTTGGAGGGTCTCGTCGAGCTGGGCACGGAGCCGGGCGAGGGTTGCGGCGTGCTTTGGACTTGCCGCGAGGTTGGTGAGCTGGTGCGGGTCGGCCTTGAGGTCGTAGAGCTCGTCGGCGGGGCGCTTGCCCGTTGCCCAGGCGGCAAAGCGCGGGTCGGTGCTCTCCACCACGGCCTGCTTGCTGGGCGAGCCCTTGAGAGAGCCCGCTTGGTCGATATCGGAGTAGAGCGGCGGCTCACCGGCGGGCCAGCGCTCAGGGGCGAGGTTGCGGATGTAGAGAAAGTCTTGGGTGCGGACAGCGCGTGCGGGATAGCCCAGGTTCCCGGTGCGCGCCTTCACAAAGTGCCGCTCCCGGCCAAAATACACCGCGTCGCGCTTCTGCTTCTTCCCCGCTGTGAGTAGCGGCAGGAGGCTCTGGCCGGTGATGGAATCGGGAACCTTGATACCGGCGGCCTCTAGGAATGTCGGGGCGAGGTCGGTGTGGCTGACGAGCTCGAGGCGCTTTTGACCGGGCTTGATGCGCCCCGGCCAGCGGAGGGCGAGCGGCATACGGGTGCCCGCATCGTAGAGGTTGGTCTTGCCATGGGGAAAGGGGAAGCCGTTGTCGCTGGTGACCACGACAAGCGTGTTTTGTGCCCGCCCCGTGCGCTCCAGGGTCGCCAAGAGCCGGCCCAGCTCACTGTCAAAGTCCTCGATCTCGCTGTAGTAGTCCAGCATATCCGAGCGCACCTCGGGGGTATCGGGTAGATAGGGAGGAACGACAACGCTCTCTAGTTTCTTGCCGCGCTTGCGCCCAATTCCCGCTTCATAGGTGCGGTGCGGGTTGAAGCTGCCAAACCAGAAGCAAAACGGGGCACTGTCGGGGACGGTCTTAAGAAACGCATCGAAGCTGGCGAACTGCGGCCCGGCAGGGTTGTTCTTACGTCCGTGCTTGGTAAAGTCCCCCGGTCCCCAGCCCTTACCGGTGTGCCCGACCGTATAGCCTGCCTCGCCCAGCAAGTCTGTGTAGACCGGCGCGGTGTTGGGCCAGAACGACCAGAGATTGGCGCCCTCGCCAAGCCGCCAGATATGCTGCCCCGTGAGAATCCCCCCGCGCGAGGGCGTGCACGACGGCGACGCGCAGAACGCATGGGTAAAGAGCGCCCCCTCCTTTGCCACTCTGTCGAAGTTTGGGGTCTGGGCCACGGGGTCCCCATAGGCACCAAAGTGGCTCCACGACGCATCATCGGCGATGACAAATAAAATGCTGGGCCGCGCTTCCATGGCTCATTATGCCACAGAGTCGTGCGAGTGTACGGAACCACGAAGGAAGCCCGGACAACGTAGAGACCCGGACAACGAGTGTCCGGGCTTAAGAGGGCGACGCTCGCCTTCGCGAGCAGGAGATTCTGTTGGCTGCGAAGGCAGCCGTCGCCCTCTCAAGCCGAGACCCTTGTGGTTACGGCTGGTTACGGTAACTCGTCCCTTCGGTTAGAGTCTGCGGGCGTAGTGGACCTGGCGCGCCACTTCCTCGAAGCCGAGACTGGGATACAAGTGCTGCCCGATGGGGTTCTGCTCCAGGGTCTCGATCTTGGCGACCTCCATGCCACGCTCCCGAAAGAACTCCAGCGCCCGCTCCAGCAGTGCCCGACCGATTCCCTGACCTTGGCACGCGGGATCGACCGCAAGATTCGGAATCCACCCGATCCCGCTGGCGGGCTGGAGTCGGGTCGTGACATAGCCGATGGGCCGGTCGCTCGTATCCACCGCCACGAAGACACCGTCGGGCTGAAGCTCACAGTCCAGCGCAATCGCCGCGAGCTTGCGCGCCTCCCACCCCGACGGCCCAAACGCCCCGAGGCGCTCCTCCATGTTACGGTCGATCGAGACCGGCCCAAAGGTCAGCGCCGTGATCTCCTGCAAGCGCGGCAGATCGTCGGGGCGGAAGACGCGCAGAGCGGGAGTCATCCGTGTGCTCGCATCAGCCGCAGTGTCACTTGCTCCGAGCTCCCATCGGCAGTAGGGGAGAAGCGTGCGGTGATGTCCCAGGGCTCTGCGAGGTGGCTGATGCGAATCATCCCCAAGAGCTCGACCCCCCGCAGGTCACGGGAGACATCTGCCAGGTACTTCAGGCGCTCGAGAAGCGAGGGGAGTAAGTGCCCTGGTACCTGAAAGGCAGGCTCACCCTCAAGAGCGACGGTCAGCGGCAGCGCATCGGCAGGGAGGATCATCCGTACCTGCTCTCCCTCGGCTTTGAGTGTCACCTCGGGCACCTTGGCCGCGATAACGGTTCGCAAGATCGTGTTTACCAGCCGCGCCGTGGGGCTCCCATCGTCTGAGGCCTCCGCAAGACGCCGTTTGGGTTCAGCATAGCCTTGTCGGTAGAAGGCAAACCAGGCGCGGCTCTGGGTGCGAAGGACAAGAAAGAGAAGGGCAAGGACGCCCAGCAAGATGGCACCAAGAAGAAGATAGATTCCCGTCATTTTAAACCTCCTCGGGGTAAGCTCAAAAGCCCGTAGAGACATCGTCGATCATGGCCTCAGTTTACCAGAGGAGCGGGCCCTTTTCCGGGTCGGGATTTTCCGGCGTAGTACTTGCCACATGAAAGAGACCATGATCGGCGCGTGGGTGGGAACTAACCTCCTCAACCTTAGCTGGCTACCCAACCCGCAGTACCTCTCCGATGCCACCTTGACCGTGGCGCGAGTCGCGGGAGGGAACTTCTTTGAGGTGGCCTACACCTGGAGCCACGAGGAAATCCCCCACAGTGGCCGGATGCTCATCAGCGTGAATCCGGGCAATAGCAAGGCCCAGGTGGCCTGGTGCGACTCCTGGCACCAGAGTGTGGGGCTAATGCTCTGCGACGGCACCGTGGACGACACGGAGACGCTCACGGTCTTGGGGACCTACGGAGCGCCCCCCGGCCCGGACTGGGGCTGGCGCATCACGCTCGGCCAGCCCACCGACGAGACCCTGGAGCTGGTGATGGTCAATATCCCCCCCGGCGGCCCCGACGATCTGGCGGTGCGGGCGACATTTACCCGGGCTATGTCAGCTTAGCGCGAAGCTTGGCGCTGAAGAAGTCTACCAGCAAGACGGTCGCGACAATCCCGATGACGATCATCCCGATCTCGGGCCAGTTGCCGCCCAAGCGCTGGATCTGGAGGAGGGTACCGATTCCCCCGGCGCCCACCAGGCCCAGCACCGATGCGGAGCGGACATTGAGGTCGAAGCGGTAGAGCGCAAACGAGAGGAAGTCCGGGAGAACCTCGGGGATGATGCCGTTGCGAAAGACCTCCAGCGGCGAGGCTCCCGTGGCGGCGAGGGCCTCCAGAGCGCCCTTGTCCACGGTCTCGATACGCTCTGCGTAGAGCTTGCCCACCATCCCAATCGAGTGAATGGCGATCGCCAGCACGCCCGCAAACGGCCCCGGCCCCACGGACTTGATAAAGGCGATCGCCAGCAGGATCTCCGGGAAGGTGCGGATCGCGTTGAGGAGCAGCTTGCCCACAAACGGGAGCGCCGCCAGCCGCGCGAGGTTGCGGGCCGCCAGCACGCCAAACGGAAGCGCCAGCACCGCCGCGATGGCCGTGCCTAACGCCGCGATCTGGATGCTCTCCCGCAGGCCCGTGAGCACATCGGGGAGGTAGCTTAGCTTGGGAGTCAGGAGCATCTGGCGCAGGATCTCGCCGGACTCCTTGGTGTTGGGTGGTGTCGAGTTCCGAATCCCTCCCAGGGACCAGGCCACCAGCGCCACCACTGCCAATGTGTAGACAATGCGCCAGGCTCTCATACTTCCCCCCTAACCCCCGTGCAACGGGGGGACAAATTTGAACCGGATTCCGCTTTTTTCCCCCGCCGGGCGGGGGTTAGGGGGTAGGCTCTCATACCAGCCTCCCGCGGAGCCAGGTGGAGAAGGAGTCGATCAGGAAGACAACCCCAAAGGTAATCAAGATCACCAGCCCGACCCGTGTGTACTGGAGCAGAGAGAGCGACGACTGCAAGACCATGCCGATCCCGCCCGCGCCTACCACGCCCAGCACCGACGCGGCACGGACATTGATCTCAAACGAGTAGAGCGTGTAGGCCAGGTAGTCCGGCCCCACCTGCGGGAAGACCGCGCAAAACGCCTGCTGGAACCGTGTGCCGCCTGCCGCTGCGATCGCCTCCATCGGGCCGGGGTCGATGGTCTCGACGCTATCGCAGAGGAGCTTTCCCACCACCCCGAAGCTAAAGACCAGGAGCGCCAGAAAGCCCGCCATTGGGCCGATCCCAAACGAGGCCGCCAGCAAGGTCGCCAGCACGAGGTCCGGGACAGAGCGCACGAGGTTGAGCACGGCCCGACCTGCGGTGTAGAGTGCCTTCCCTGCAAGGGTCCGTGAGGCGATCAGGGGAAGAGGGAGGGCCAGGAGCGCTCCAAACAGGCTCGCCGCCAGCGCGATACGCAGGGTCTCGATCAGCCGCTTGGTGATCTCCGGGAGCATCTCGGTAGGCCAGGGCTTGCCCTCGCTAGGGAAGAGCTTGCGGAAGAACTCCCCGATAGCGGGCAGGTTCTTGCTTAGCTCCGAGCCGCTAAAGCCCGTCCCCAGGGCGCTCCAGTAGAGCACCCCAGCGACAATAGCCGCCGCCAGCCAGCCCTTCCAAGCTCCCCCACTCTTGGGGGCCGGGGGGGCACTCATTCGCCCGCGCCTCGGAGGTCGTCGGGGCGGATCTTGCGGTTGTAGATACGCTCGAAGTCCGCCTCTTGCATGCCACGGGCAGGGCCATCGTAGACCAGCTCTCCGGCGCGCAGGCCGATCACGCGGTCCGCGTACTCCTGCGCCATGTCGATAAAGTGCAGGTTGACCAGAGTAAGCAGGTTCTCCTCGCGTGCCAGATCGCGCAGGTCCCGCATGACTTGGTGGGCCGTGGGCGGGTCGAGCGAGGCGACCGGCTCATCGGCCAGGAGGATGGTCGGCTGCTGGGAGAGCGCACGGGCGATCGCCACCCGTTGCTGCTGGCCGCCCGAGAGCTGGTCGGCGCGAACCCCCTCTTTCTCGGAGATTCCCACACGGGCTAGCGACGCCTTCGCCAGCGCGATATCTTCCTTGGGATAGAGCCCCAGCAGGGTCTTCCAGGTCGGCAGGTGCGCCAGGCGGCCGTCCAGAACATTCTTCAAGACCGACTTGCGGCGCACCAAATTGTAGTTCTGGAAGATCATCCCCACCCGCGAGCGCACCCGCCGCAGCCCGGCATCGTCGAGCCCCACCAGCTCCACGCCATTGACCATCAGGCTCCCCGATGTTGGGGTGACCAGGCGGTTGATGCAGCGGATCAGGGTGGACTTGCCCGCCCCCGAGAGCCCGACCACGGCGATAAACTCACCGGGGACAAACGAGAGCGAGACACTCTTGAGCGCTTGGTGACCGTTGGGGTAGGTCACGCTCACATCGCGGAAGGCAACGATCGGTTCGGGCATGGCCTACTTTTTCGGTGCTCCCGCGGGAGCGGCAGGGGCGGCAGCGGGGGCTTTGGGCTTGGGCATGTAGTTGTCGAGCGGGACATTGAGCGCCTTGGCCACATCCCGCACCACGTCGTAGTCGCCGTCTTTCGCCTCCGCAAAGCCCTCGACCTCGTAGATCGCCTTAAGGGTCTTCTTGCCCTCTTCGGACTCGGCGTACTTGAGGAAGGCGGCCTTGATCTTCTGGACCAGCTCGGGATCGAGCCCGGCGCGCACGGAGATCGTGTCGTTGGGGATCTCGTCGGTCTCGCCGATCTTGATCACTTTTGTCTTGACATCGGGGAGGGTCTTCTCCACTTTGTTGCGCGCATCGTCGTAGACCGCCGCCACATCAACCTGGCCGTTGTAGACCGCACGCACCGCGCTATCGTGGCCGCCGGCAAACGTGGTCTGGGCAAAGAAGCTGTCGGCGTCGATATTTTTCTTCTTCAAGTAGTAGCGCGGAAAGAGGTTCCCCGAGGCGGACTGGGGATCGACAAAGGCCATGCGCTTGCCCTTGGCCTCCTCGATACTCTTGATCCCCGAGTCGGCGCGGGTGATGAACATCGAGTGGTAGGTTGTCTTGACCTCTTTGGTCGCCGGAATCTCGCGGGCGGTCTTGAGGATAACATCGGCGGCGCTCTTGTCTTTGGCCAGGACATAGCCCAGAGTCGGGAGGGAGCCGATATCGACCTTCTTGCTCGCCATCGCCTCGATCAGCCCGACATAGTCCGTGGAGACAAACGACTCGACGGGAATCCCGAGCTCTTTTGTGAGATAATCGGCCAGAGGCTTGGCATTGGCGACCGCTTTATCGGCCTCCACCGAGGGAACGAAGCCTAAAATCAGCTTGGTGGGCTTGTCGGTGGGAGCGGAAGCGGTGCCCGAGGGGCCGCTTTTTCCCGCGTCCGACGACGGGTTGCAACCTGCAAGCGCGATGCTGGTCAGAGTAAGTGCTGCGGCGAAGATAAGTGAGCGACGGCGGATTGGGTTCACGGGAACTCTCCTCAAAACGGATTGGTATAATGCCGTTAAATTTCGCTTGTCAGTATACCCGACAGAATCAAGGAGACAGCGGTGGACGTACTGGAGAAACTCAATCGGCGCTTTACGGATGCCTACGAAAAGCTTTTCAAGGGCCAGGGGGACGACGAGCTACGGCCACGCGATATCTTGCGTCGGGCGGTGCTGGCGATGGAGGATGCCCGCCGTGAGGGGCTCGATGGTCAGAGCTATGTCCCCAATGTCTATGCCCTGACGATCGCGGTCGAGGACGACGAGGAGCGGCAGCTGGTCCGGGCCTTCCTCGATGCCGATGAGCTGGCTCAGGCGCTCGCCGAGAAGATCGGGCAGCACGGCTACAAGACACGCGGTCCCCTACAAGTGATCCTGGACGAGGTCGAGGCGGGCGAGGGAGTCGAGCGCGTGAAGATCGCCACCCGCTGGGAGGCGGGGCCGCTGGCCGCGACACCGGCCGCTCCCGGGGAGGAGCCGCTCGTGGCCGCCCCCGAGCCCACCCCCAAGGAGCTGGGCGAGCTGGGCACGGTCCCCGCGCCGCGCCCGCACAGCCCCGGCGAGACCCTGGCGATCCTGACGGTCCAGGGCAGCGATGGCCGCACCGAGGAGCTCCCGCTCACCGCGAGTGGGCTCCAGATCGGGCGGGGCAAGCAGGCGGGCAACGACCTGGTGCTCGCCAGCGATGGCATGGTCTCCAAGAAGCACGCACGACTTGCCTGGGAGGGCGGGCGCTTTGTCCTCTACGACGAAGGCAGCACCAATGGAACCTACGTGGGGGGCGAGCGTCTTACCCCGGGAAAAGGCATGCCCCTCGCCGATAGCGATGAGCTGCTCGTGGGGCAGACCCGCCTGCGCCTGCACGTCCCTCAGGACTCGCTGACGGTGCCCTCGCCCTTTGCCAAGCCCACTGCTCCGCCGCCGCTTCCGGGTGCCGGGGGAGCCGGGCCGACCTACCGCCTGGTCTCCGACACCGGGGAGGTATTTCCGCTGGCATCCCGAATGTTACTGGGGCGCGCCCTCACCGATGATATTGTCTTGGTGGGCGAGGGAGTCTCCCCACAGCACGCACGGGTGACCCTGCGCGAGGGGATGGTCCGTATCGAGGACCTGGACTCCAAGGCGGGGACCGTGGTCAATGGGGAGCGTATCCCGGCCAACTTCCCGGTGGCGCTCTACCCCGGCGACACGATCCAGCTCGGGGGGCTCCAGCTACGGCTCCAGCAAGGGACGGGCGGATGAGCCCCGTTCTGCTGAGCCTCTTGCGCGTCGTCTTTGCCCTCTCCTTGCTGGGGTTTATTCTTGCACTACTGTTCTCCCTGCGACGGGAGCTGAAATAACGCTATGTCTACGCTTTCGATCCAACTGGCCGCCGATACCCACAAGGGAATGCGCCGCTCTGGCAATGAGGACACGTTTGGGGTGTTCGCGATCCCCGGCTACGAGGCCGCTTTTGTGGTCTGTGATGGGATGGGGGGGCTCCAGGCAGGCGATATCGCGGCCAACGAGGCGGTCCGGGTGATCGAGGCCACGCTCAAGGCACGCCTCCTGCCCGACTCCGACCCCGCCCAAGTGCTCCTCGCGGCCCTGCGCGGTGCCAACGATGCGGTCAACTCGCTGGCGCGCCCGCGGTCCGACGACGACGAGCCGACACAGGGCAACGAGCCCGCGCCCAGCAACGCTCTGATGGGGACGACGGTCGTGGCGGGTGTGGTGCGGGCGGGGACACTCTGGGTGGCGCACGCGGGCGACTCGCGGGCCTACCGCTTCCGCAGCGGGCGGCTGGAGCGCCTCACCAACGACCATAGCTTTGTCGATGAGCAGGTGCGCGCCGGCAACATGACCGAGTCCGAGGCGCGGGTCTCGCGGTTTCGCAACATGATCACCCGGGCCATTGGGATCGATGCGGTCCTAGAGCCCGAGGTGCGCCAGGAGACCCTCCTGCCCGGCGACACGATCCTGGTCTGTAGCGACGGCCTCACGACGATGCTCCTCGACGACGAGATCGCGCCCTTGCTGGCCGAGCCACGCGGGAGCCTGGAGCGCCAGGTGCAGGTCCTGATCGACGCGGCCAACCGCAAGGGCGGCCACGACAATATCACCGTGCTCCTGGTGGGCGCGGGGGGCAAGGGCGCAAGCGAGGGCGACACTGCGCCTCTGGAGAAGCGCGGCGGCGGAACCCGCGCCCCGGAAGGAAGCCGCGAGAGCCGTCGGCGACGCAAGCCCGCTGGCCCCTCGACGGTCGTGCTCATGCTGGCGATGCTCGGTGGGCTGGCATTTCTCACCCTGCTCCTGCTGGCGCTCTCCCCGATCCTGCGCAGCCAGCTCGCGGCCAACCTCAGCGGGAAGCCCACCACGCTCTCCGCCCCGGTCCTGCCCGACTACCGTCGTCTGACCTACAGCGACACCCCCCTGCGCATTGTCGATAGCCCGCTTGCCAGCCGGAGCCAGCTCGCGCTCCTCCCCGAGGGAAAAGTGGTCTTTGTCCGCAACTCCGGCGAGCAGGTGATCCTGGCGCACCCCAGCGGCCCCGAAAAGGTGCTCGTCAGTGACCTAAAGGTGCCCGATAAAGTCCAGGCAGACATGAGCTCGCCCGATAACGAGGTCTATGTCGCCACCGACCCCCAGGGAAATATCTACATCTCCTACGCCGGGCGTGGGGTGATCAAGAAGCTCAGCCCCGAGGGAGCCGAGCTGACCCGCATCTCCAAGCTGGACCGCCCCGGCGCACTCACGATCGAGCCCAAGAGCGGGGACATCTACTTTATCGATGCCACCAACCATGTCCAGGTGCTACGGGCCAAGCTTGTCGCCTCGGCAAAGCCCTCCCCCAAGTAAAAAACAATGCCCATTGGCCAGATTGGAAAGTACGAGCGGCTAGAGATCCTAGGGCACGGTGCCTCGGGGATTGTCTACCTTGCCTGGGACACGCTGCTACGGCGCAATGTCGCGCTGAAGGAGATCCGCGCCGCCGGCCCCGAGCAGGAAAAAGTCCTCTCAGAGGCACGTGTGCTGGACCGCCTGCGCCACCCGCATATTATCGAGGTGCACTCGGTGGACCTGCAAGAGGGCGTGATCCTGCTGGACATGGAGCTGGTGCGCGGCAAGAACCTCGCGGAGGTGCTCCGGGACCGGATGGGAAGCCCGCTGGAGCCCGCCGCCGCGGTGAAGATTGTCCTCGCGGTGCTCGATGCGCTGGCCTTTGCCCACGAGCGGCGGATTCTGCACAAAGACATCAAGCCCGCCAATATCCTGATCGGCGACGATAACACGACCATTAAGCTCACGGACTTTGGGCTCGCCGAGGCACTGGGGACCGCCTCGGTGGCCGGGGGCGGGGGAACCTATCCCTACATGGCCCCCGAGGACTTCGCCGAGCAGGCCGACTCAGACTGGCGCTCCGACCTCTGGGCCGTGGGAGTTGTGCTCTACGAGCTGGTCACGGGCAAGCGCCCCTTCGCCGCCGCCGATACCCGCAACCCGTTTTCCTGGAAGGCGGCGATCGAGACCGAGGCGCCTCCGCCCACCGGGGTGAGCGAGGCACTCGATGCGGTCGTGGTCAAGGCGCTCGCCAAGGACAAGGCCGGCCGCTACCAGACCGCCCGTGCCTTCGCCGAGGCGCTCCAGGCCGCCGCCACGGGGCTCCCGGCTCCCGCGCCTGCGCCCGCTCCGGGGCCCCCCCCTGCCCCCGTGGCCGCCCCCGACCGCCTGGTCTTCTCCGATGGCACGGTGGTCCAGACACTCGATGAGCTCCTCACCGGGGCGGCACGCAACTGGGACGAGTCCCGGCGGGCGCTGATCGAGGGGCGCTTTGAGACCTTCTTGCGGGCGATTGGCGAGCCCTTTATCGCCGACCTGGCGCGAGAGCTCGCGGGCCGCGCCGACCGCGGCCCCGACCGAAAGCTCCGAGAGTTCTTGGAGCGCGCTCGCCCCGAGGACCCGGTGGAGCAGCCCGACGATGCCGAGCATACGATTCCCTTCTCCGCGCTGAAGGAGCGCCTCGCCCGCTTCGATCTGGCGGGAGAGCTCCACGCCGGGGGAGGACAGGCGCAGCTCACCCCGCTCGTCACGACACCGGCCCCGGCCCAAAAAGTCCAGATCGAGGCGGTGGTGGGCGAGAAGGCGCTCCCTAAAGAGGGCATGCGCTGGTGGTTTATTCCGCTACTCTTGCTCACGCTGGCACCAGCCGCCGCAGGGTTTGGCTCGGCTGGGGGGGCGAGGCTCAATAGTGGCCTCGCCCTGACCGGGCTCGTGAGCGCGATGCTCCTGCTGGTCTCGATTGGCACGCGCCAGCCGCTCTGGACACGGGTCTTGGCGCTCTTCCCCGTGGCGATTGGGGTGATGGCGGGCGGTGTCCTGGCGGCAAGGGCGATCCAAGGCAGTCCGACTCCCGGTGCGCTCCTGACGGTCTCGGTGATGGCGCTCCTACCACTGGGCATCCTCCTGATCCAAGCCGCCACCGCCCGCCGGCTCTGGCGTCTCTGGCTGGCCCTAACCCTGCTCCTGGCACTGGGGGCCGCGTTTTTCCTGCGTTCTTAGCCACCCAAGACACAAGCAGGTACAATCCGGGCCATGAATGGAATTTCTGTGGCAGAGTATGCAGCACGGCGTGAGCGGGTGCTGGAGGGCCTGGGAGGCGCGGCCGGGGTGGTCTTCGCGGGGGAGGGCGGCCCGCCGCTCCTGGGGCGCTGGACCGCAAACAAGCACTTTATCTACCTGACGGGCATCACCAACGAGCCGGGAGCCGCCGTGCTCTTCGACCCGACCTCGCCCGACCCGAGCAAGCGTATCACGCTGCTCTTAAGATCCCGAGACCCCGAGCGGGAGCACTGGGACGGCTACCGCGATCCGCTCAACCATGCCCTGAAAGAGAAGACGGGCTTTACGAGCATTGCGCGCAGCGGCGGGATCGCCGGGGCACTCACCAGCGCGGCCCGGCGCGGTCGGCGTTTTGCCTGCCTGCATCCCTACTCGGTCTATCCCGGCGCGGTCTCGCCCGACCTGGCGGCGTTTCGCCAAGTGACGGAGCGCGTTCCGGGTGTCGCCATTGAAGATAAAACGCAGCTGCTAATAGAAATGCGCTCGATTAAGTCCGAGGCGGAGCTGGCGCTGATGCAGAAAGCCGTGGACGCGACAGTCGATGGCTACAAGGCTGCACTGGCCGCGATCCAGCCGGGCGTGAGCGAGCGCGTGGTGGCCGAGGCGCTGGAGAGTGCGTTTCGCAAGCACGGCGGGGAGCATGCCTACAACCCGATTGTCGGTGGTGGGATGAATGCGACTGTCCTGCACTACATGGACAACGACCAGGTTCTCAAGGAGGGCGAGCTGGTGCTCATCGACGCTGGGGCGAGCTTTGCGGGCTATGCCGCCGATGTGACACGTACCTACCCCGTCTCGGGGCGCTTCACCGACGAGCAACAGTATCTCTACAACCTGGTGTTGGAGTCCGAGCTGGCGGGGATTGCGGCCTCGCGCGCCGGGGCCGCGATGTGGGAGGTGGACCGCGCCGCCCGCGCCGTGTTCGAGAAAGCGGGGATGCCGGACTGTTACACCTACGGGGTCGGGCATGGCCTCGGTCTCGATGTCCACGACGCCCTCCCCGATGGTGTTTTGAAGCCTGGCATGGTCATCACGATCGAGCCGGGCCTCTACCTGGCCGACAAGGCGCTGGGAATCCGCATCGAGGACGATATCCTCATCACCGACGGCGACCCGATCAACCTCACCGCTGCGATCCCGAAGTAACTTGCCCCCCTAACCCCCGTGCAACGGGGGGACAAATCGGAATCCGATTCCTTGTATTCCCCCCGCCGGGCGGGGGTTAGGGGGCGGGGAGGCTAGAAATTCGGCTTGGGAACCGCGACTCCGAAGCCCCAGCCGTGGACGGCGTTGGTGATCTTGACCAGAATCCGGTTGACCCCCTCCTCCAGGCGGATCGAGGCCTGATCCTCTTTTTCCGTGTAGCCACGGAGGGCATCGTTGTCGTGGACGACGACCCCGTTGATCCAGATCTTAATGCCATCGTCGGAGCCGCACTTGAGGATGGTCTCCCGGGCATGGACCGACTCCAGCTCGGTGTAGGCGTAGGCCACGGCGTTGTCGTGGTTGCCGATGGCGCGGCCCAGGTTCACGTAGCCCTTTTTATTGGCGATGGTCTCGCGCCAGCCGGTCTTGTGCTCCCCGCTGGCAAAGATGTCTTCGTCCACATCGGGCGCGACCCAGCCGGTGCTGACACCGCTCTCGCCGAACGGTCGAACAAACGGCCCTAAGACGCGCCAGCTCAGGAGATCGTCCTCGTGCCCCTCTTTCTGGGCGGCGTCCCAGCTCGCCCGGAGCTCTTGGGGTGTCGGGGGATTGAAGGTCTTGCCGCTCGTGGGAACCAGGGTCTTCTTCGTATCAATAGGCGGCAGTAAGTCTCCGTGGGCGACAATCAGCTCATCGCACATCTCCACAATCTGGTCTGTGGAGAGGGTGGCACCGGTGAGCGGGTCGAACATCGCGGCCTGGTAGATATGGTCGCGGCGGCCCTCTTGCGCGGCGCGGATAAAGAGCTCGTGCTGGGTGACATGCGGCATCATGTAGCCAATGAGCTGCGGCGGCAGCGCCCCGACCGTCGTGAACTGCAGGCCGGCCCGGTCCACCAGGGTCGGCACCTCGGCGATGGCATCGTTGGGCAGGTTGGAGATCGCGCCGTTGTTGGGCATGTTCCCGTAGACCACCGACGGCGTCCCCGTGACGATCGAGTGAATAATAGTGGAGCCGTACTCATGGGACTTGTGCACCGTGATCGGATCGTCGGAGCGGGCAAAGACCTTCATGCGCTCGAACTCATCGACAATCCCATCGCAGCGCCGCAGGTACTCGTCCATGGGCACCGAGAACTCCGCGATCTTATCCTTGCCGCGCGGGATAAACCACGGGTTGTACTCCGCGTTGTGCTCGCTAGACTCGGTGATGAAGTAGCCCAGGCGCTTCATGAGCTCAAAGCGCACCTTGTTCTTGGCAAAGATCGCCGGATCGCCCATCGCCTCAAAGAGCCGCGGATACAAGTCCTGGCCCTCGCGCTCCAGCTTGGTGTAGAAGGCCATGTGGTTGATCCCGGCACACGTGAAGCCCACCTCACTTGGGTTCACGCCGATATAGCCCATGATCTGGTTCAGCGTGCCTTGGACGCTATGACACAGCCCGACCGCCTGGATATTGGAGCTGCGGGTGATGGTCTGCATGTTCATGCTCATGGGGTTGGAGTAGTTGAGCAAGACCGCCTTCGGGCAGATCGCCATCATGTCCTCGACCAAGCCCTTGAGCATGGGGTAGGTGCGGAGGGCGCGGAAAAATCCCCCCGGCCCGGTCGTGTCGGCGATCGTGAAGCCGAGGCCGTACTTGCGGGGAATCTCAAAGTCCACCAGGGTCGAGTCGAAGCCGCCGATCTGGACCATGTTGATCACAAAGTCCGCGCCCTCCAGCGCCTTCTTGCGGTCCAGGGTCGCCTCGATGGTCGGGCTGGCTCCGAGCGCCGCACCCACCTTGCGGCACAGCGCGGCCCCGACTTCTAGGCGGTCCGCGTCGATATCCATGTAGGAGAAAGTCGCGTCCTTGAACTCAGGAAACGAGAGAATATCACCGGTGAGGTTTTTTGAAAAGACGACGCTGCCTGCGCCAATCATGGCTACTTTTATCATGGGCGTAGTGTACCCAATCCCGCCAAGCGCACGCTGGAAAAACCGAAAAAGAAAACACTTGTTTTCTTTTTCAGGGCGTGCTACACTGGCCGCATGACAGTTCAGCAACACCTTGTGCAGGTCACCAAAGAGTCTGCCGCAGAGTTCTTTCGCTACGCCGCCACCGTCCCCGAAGAGAAGCTCGACTGGGCTCCCCTGGAGCTCGGGCAGTCGGTTCTCTCGATGTGCCGTGAGATCGCCGCGACACCGGGCTGGGGGCTGGATGTGATGCTGGCGACACAACGAACCGACGAAGAGCGGCAAGCGGCGTTTGCCCAGATGCAGTCGTGGACCACGATAACGCAGTGCCAGGAGGAGTTCGAGAAGCGCTTTGCCCTCTGGGCACCGTATGTCGAAGCGCTACCTGACACCCAGCTCACCGAGACACGCTGGCTTCCCTTCAACGGCGGCCGCGACCACACCTACCTGGAGATGCTGGAGTACCCCCGCTGGAACTGCACCTACCACCTCGGGCAGGTTGCCTATATCCAGACCCTCTACGGCGACAAAGAGCTACACTAGCCGCCTAAGGAATTAGAGCGCCCCAAGCTCCCACAAGCGCGCCACCAAGACCTCGGCTTGCGCCGCAGTCAGGGGGCGTAGGGGCGGGCGCGGCGCTCCCACGGGAACTCCCACTCCCTCCATGATTGCCTTGCCGCTGGGAAGCCCCGGATTCTGGAGCAGGGCGCGGACGGCATCCATCACGACATCGGAGAGGCGTCGTGCCTCGGCCTGGTCGCCCGCCGCAAACGCTGCGCGGAGCTTGTGGTAGAGCGGCGCGGAGTAGTTGTAGGTGCTGCCCACGAAGCCAACCGCCCCGACACTCAGCGCCGGGAGCATGCACTCATCGGAGCCCCAGAAGATATCGTAGCGCCCGTTCTCAAAACGCAGGCAGGCAGCGAACTCTAGGAGATCATTGTGGGTGAACTTGAGGCCCGCAAAGCTGGGGATGCGGTCGGTGGCCTGCTCCAGCAGTGGGATCATGGGTAGCGCCGCGCCGGTCAGTGCGGGAATGTGGTAGTAGAAAAACGGCAGCTCGGGCGCGGCGGCGGCGACCGGCGCCATAAAATCCAAGAGCTGCCCTACCCCGGCGGGCTTAAAATAATACGGAGCCAGCGCCGAGATACCGTCTGCGCCCGCCGCTTGTGCATCGGCTGCCAGCTCGGCTGCATCAGGAATGCTCGTGTGCCCCACATGGACAATCACCTTCAGCCGCCCCGCCGCGAGCTCTACCCAGCGCCGCGCCACCGCCTTGCGCTCCGCCCCGCTCAGCGAGACCCCCTCGCCCGTCGAGCCACAGACAAACGCGCCGATCACGCCATCGGTAATTAACTTCTCGCACTGTTTCTCAATAACGCCAAGATTGAGGGAGCCATCGGCGGCGAACGGCGTGTGGGGAGCCGCAATGAGCCCCGTCCAGTTGGTCTTCATGAGGGGATTCTACCAAAATTATCTCTCAGGGGTTGGGGCGTTTTCCCGAATCCGCCGGATGCGCTCTTTTAGGCCATCGGGGAGCTTCTCTATCGAGTTCTGTGTCGCTCCAGACGAGAGAGCGTACTCCTTTAGGATCGCCTGCACCACTCGCTCTGGGTCGCCGATAACTTTCACGGCAAACGCATCGGCAGCCTTTTCGCGACGGTCTCTCCAGATTGTTGTGGCAGTGATCATACCAAGCATGAGCACTCCCCGTATCCCCTCGACCGTGAGTGCCGCACGGCCAAGGGGAGTACCAAACCGGTGCTGAAGCCACTCTTGCAGCCCTGTGGTGAAGAGTCCCAGGATACCGTAGCTGGCAAAGCCCAGAAGGGGAGCCCACTTGATCGCGCCAAGGTGGATGTTGTGGGCGATAAGCACCTCGGCCTCGCGTGGGGTCAGGTTGCGCAGGAGGGCGCTGGAGAGACAGAGGGAGCCTGCGGGAGTGCGGTAGGCGTCGACCTTGGAAGAGGGGAAGACATACAGGCGCTGGATAACCACACCCGAGCGTGCCGCAAATGTCCCCGCACTCTCCGCCATGGGGTGGTCGTTCTCCAGGCGAGTGCGGGTTCTCGCCCTTGCCCACCAGCCCACCGCCACCCAGCTGGCAATGAAGAGAAGGTTCCCCAGAAGGAAAAGCAACCGCCACAAGGTGACAGAGAGGCCCTCTAGCAGAAAGAAGCCATAGTAGAGAAGTCCTCCCGCAATCAGAGGGTAGAGGGAGAAGCTCAAGATAACTGCGAGGGGGACTTTGTCCTCGGGGAGCGTGGCTTGCTGCTGTGAGCGCATCTCAGGGGCTACCGGAAGCAGTAGACATAGCCGTCGTCGGAGCCGACCAATACTTGGCCGTTGAGGACGCAGGAGGAGCCCATGACGGGGCGGCCAATCGGGAAACTCCAGACTTGCTTGCCATCGGCCAGGTTCAGGAAGTAGAGCCGCCCGTCCTCCGAGCCAATCACCACCTTGCCGTCGCAAATGACCGGGGAGCCGTCGATCTTGCCGCGCGTGCGGAATCTCCAGAGCGCCTTGCCGGTGTCTTTGTTGAGGCAGTGGACAAACTTATCGCGCCCCCCGATCACCATACGGTCCCCGAGCACGGCGGGCGACGAGTAGTACGGGAAGCCGCGGTCGCGGTAGGTCCAGACGTTCTTGCCCGATGCCAAGTCTACACACACCACCGCGTTGCCGTAGTGCCCCAGGTAGACCCGGCCGTCCTCGATGGTCACCGAGCCGGCGATGTAGTCCCCGATATCGATACTTGTGAGCTTCTTACCATCTGCGATACTCACGACATGGAGGATGCCATCGCAGCCGCCAAAGACCACTTTTCCCTGGTAGATCGCGGGCATACCATTGACATAGTTGTCGGTCTCGTAGGTCCAGTTCAGCTTTCCGGTGTTGGCATTGACACAGTGGACCCGGTTGTCGTAGCTACCAAAGACGAGCCAGGGGGTCTTGCCATCGGGAGCGGTCGTGAGGTTCGCCGCGCCTAAAATCTTATCGTCGGTCTTGTACTTCCACACCAGCTTACCCGTGGCGGCATCAAGGGCGTAGAGGCGCGCATCCGACGAGCCAATCACCACGAGCTTTCCTACCAGACGCGCCGTGGCCTCGATCTCGCCGTTGGTGGGGGTTGCCCAGAGCTTCTTCCCATCGGCGAGGCGCACGGCGTAGACCTTTTTATCCGCCGAGCCAAAGAAGACACGCCCGGCGCTGTCTACCACGGGCGACGATAGCACGGGCTTGCCGGTCTTGAACCGCCATGCCTGCTTGAGTGCGTTTGCCAGCTTCCCTGGCGCGATTCGGAACTGCTGCATAATTTTTAGGCCCCCTAACCCCCGCCCTGCGGGGGGGATTTGCGGAATCGGATTCCTATTTGTCCCCCCGTTCCACGGGGGTTAGGGGGCTGGTAGCTACCGCCCCACGCAGTAGAGTTTATCCCGGGTTCGGATGAAAAGATTGTTGTAGGCAACGGCGATACTGGAGCGAATATCGGCCCCTTCGGTGTCCATGGGGTTCTCTGCTAGGAGCTTACCCGTTGCTGCCTCAAAGACAAACACGACTCCGTTAAGGTCGATCACGTAGAGCTTGCCGTCGGCGAGGGTGGGGGAGCCCCAGCACATCTGCCGACCGGGTGTCGGGACACTCCAGACAACCGCGCCGCTCTTGGCCTCGATACAGGAGAGCGATTTTTTCACATCACTGAGGACATAGAACTTGCCCTGGCCAAAGCACGGCGTGGGGACATCGCTGGTGACATTGCTGCGCTCCTCACTCTTCCAGGCGGGTGTCGCGGTCTCAAGCCGGGTCGCGTAGACCGGGGCGCGCTTGGGAGCACAGACCAGCACGACTCCCTCGCCCGCGACCGGTGAGGGGACGAGACGCCACCACTGCTCGCGGTGGCCCTCGTTCCAGGTCCCCCAGCGCCAGAGCTCCTTGCCCGTCTCCGGGTCGTGGCCGGTGACCACATCGCCGCCGGAGATCAGCAGCTGGGTCTTTCCCTTGACGGTGTGGGGGATCGGGGTGCCATACGACTCACGAGACTCATTACTCGCCTCGCTGGGACGCGCACTCCGCCAGAGCTCCGCGCCCGTGCTGGGGTTGAGCGCCAGCAGAAACGACTCGGGGACTCCCTTGCCGCGCGGCCCGACCGGCTGGTTGCGCTGGAGGATCTGGATGTAGAGCTTGTCCTTCCAGAGCTGGGGGCTGCTGGAGAAGGTCCACTGGAAGGCAAAGTCGCCGTAGTCTTTCTGGAGGTTGCGCTGCCAGAGCTTCTTGCCGCTGTGGGTGAAGGCCGCCAGGTCGCCGTTGCCAAAGAAAAAGACCACCCGCTTGCTGTCGGCGACTGGCGACGGTGCGGCGTAGTGGCTGCGCTCATCGAGGCGGACCTTGTTGCCCTGGCCGCCGGGCTGGTAGCCGCTCCCCATCGCGTCCTGCCACTTCACCTTCCCGGTCTTGCGGTCCAGGCAGTAGGCGAGCAGGAGCTGCTTGTCGATATCCGCCGACGTGATATAGACACTGCTACCCAGCACGATCGGGGTGGCGGCGGTGGGGCCAGGCATGGGGGCAGTCCACTTCAGGCCGGTTGTCGGGGAGAACTTCACGGGCAGGTCGCTGGCATCGGTGGAGCCGTTGTAGCTCGGGCCGCGCCAGTTTGCCCAGTCCTGTTTACTCGTTCCGTCTTGCATAGGTCACAGTGCCTTTCGGTAGAGCCCGGCGAGGTCCACAGCGGTTACCGGGCGTGGGTTGAAGCTCGCGGTCCACTGCCGCGCGGCCTCCGTGGCAAGGGTCTCGATCGCCTCGCCGCTGACTCCACATTCACCAAGCGTGGTCGCCATCCCTGCCTGCTGGAGCCAGAGCGTCACTTGCTCGCTCAGCGCCTCGGGGCTCTGACCGAGGGCCGCGTAGGCGCGTCGCGTCGTGGTGTCCTCGGCGTTGAAGGCGATCACGTGGGGGAGCATCACCCCGACCGCTTGCCCATGGACCACCCCAAAGTGCGCGGTCAGCGGGTTTGCCACCGAGTGGGCGATCCCCAGCATCGAGTACTCAATCGCCAGCCCCGCCCAGGTCGCGCCCAGCAGCATCGCCTCGCGCGCCTCCAGGTCGCTCGAGTTTTCCAGGACTCTGGAGAAGCTCGACGAGAGTAAGCGAAAGGCCTCGTGGGAGAAGAGCAGCGAGTGTGGTGTGCGTGGCTTGGTGACCGCGGTCTCGATCGCATGGACCAGGGCATCGATCCCGGTCTGGGCAGTCACGGAGCGTGGGAGGGTGAGGGTGAGCTCGGGGTCGAGGAGCGCGAGGGTGGGCTCGGCTCCGGTCTCTCCGAGGGCCATCTTGGCGTGGCTCTGGGAGTCGGCGATCAGGGCGTGGCACTGCACCTCGCTGCCCGTGCCCGCCGTCGTGGGGATCGCGATGGTCGGCAAGAGCGGCTGGGTGAGCCCGCGGCGGCTCGGGCTGGCGACCCAGAAATCGCTCAGGGGGCCGCCGTTGGTGAGGAGGAAGTTGGTCCCCTTGGCCGTGTCCATCGCCGAGCCCCCGCCCAGCGCGATGAGAAGATCCGGGGCAAAGTCTTGGGCAACCTCCAGACAGGCAGCGACATCTGCGGTGGTTGGGTTCTCGTGGACCTGGGCAAAGACCGCGGTCGCCACGCCCGCTGCCTGCAAGATCGCCTCTGCCCGCCCGAGGTGGCCTGCCTGCACAATGCCGGGGTCGGTGACGAGCAGCGCCCGCGTCCCGAGCCCCCGTGCGAGCTCGCCCAGCCGTGCCAGTGCCCCCGCGCCGCAGACAATCCGCGTGTGTAGCTGCCAGTCAAACATGGGGGGATTGTACCTAATTGCCCGAGGAACAAGTCCTCGGGCTTAAAAGGGCGACGGGCACCTACGTGCCCAGTGTATTCGGTTGGCTGCGAAGGCAGCCGTCGCCCTCTTAAGCCTGGACACTCGTTGTCTGGGTTTCTGCGTTGTCTGGGCTGATCTGTCTGGGCCTACCGTCCGGGTACAATCTCCCCATGCCGCGCCGCCTCCACACTGCGACTTTTGACCCGGCGCTCGCTGCCCGCCTGCGTGCCGTGAGTGGCCCGGAGCCCATTGCCGCGCTGAACCGGGTGAAGGAGCACGAGTGTGGCGAGCCGCTGGTGGATATCCGCAAGCACTGCCCGGGTGTGCAGGTCTCCCGAAAGTGCCTGCCCTATCTCCGCCGCACGGTCGCCGACAAGCTCAACCAGGCACAGGCGGCCCTTCCCACCGGCTACCGCCTCCGAGTCACCACGGCTCTGCGCACCAAAGAGACCCAGCAAGGGCTCTTTGACACGTACTTCGCCGAGCTCACCGAGAAGCACCCGGACTGGAGCTACGCCACCCGCCGCCGCCAGACCTGCCGCTTCTTCGCTCCCTACGACCAGCCCGCCCCGCCTGGCCACTGCACCGGCGCTGCGGTCGATGTCCACCTGCTCCTGCCCTCCGGCAGGCTCGCCGAGCTACGCAAGCCGCTCACGGGCTGGAAGTCCGCGCGGAGCCTCGTGCATGGTCTGAGCGAGCGTGCCGTCCGCAACCGGGAGCTGATCTTCACCGCCATGCTGGAGGCGGGCTTCTCCAACTGCGCCGAGGAGTTCTGGCACTACAGCTGGGGCGATGCCGGCTGGGCCGTGCGGGTCGGGGAGCGCACCTGCGTGTACGGCTGGGTAGAATTACCCCGATGATTCAGAACCTGCGCCGCCTTGGCCTGATCGAGGCCCTCTCGTTTCTCTTGCTCACCGGAGTCGCCATGCCCCTCAAGTACCTGGCGCACAAGCCCGAGGCCGTGAAGATTGTCGGCACCGCCCACGGCGCGCTCTGGGTGCTCTATATCGGGATGCTGGGAGTCGCCTTTCTCACCAAAAAGCTCCCCTTCACCCTCGCTCTCTTGCTCGGGGTGGGCTCCGTGCTCCCCTTTGGCCCCCTGCTCTTTGAGAAAAAGCTCAAGGCGCTGGAGTCGAAGTAGCGGTACACGATGCCATCCCTAGAGCTTGCTCTCGAACTCACTCCCCTGGAGCTGGTGGATCTCCAGCGGTTCGCGGGCGAGAGGGGGGTGAGGTTTGAGACACTGATTAGCCAGTGGGTTCGGGAGAGAATCCAGCAGGAGCAAGAACGGCAGGCACAAGAGGCTAGGGAGTGGACCGCCCAAGACGTCCAGGAAGCCATTGCGCAGCTGGAGCGCTACAAGACCAATATCTACCAGCCCAAAGCCCTGCAAGCGCTCTACAAGCTAGAGAGAATCGCCCGAGAGAAGCCCATGCCCGGCCTGCGAGCCGCGCTGCCTTTCTTACGTCCCAACTGGTTCATGCTCACTCTTCCCACAGAGTATGCTGCCCTTCGAGCGACTATCGAAGCAGCCACCGCGCAGTGGAAAGACCTGCCCCGGCCGGCTGAGAGCGACGACGAGCTCCTCGATGCTGACTTGCCCCGGCCCGTCTCCCCGCCTGACGTATAATAAAGGCCCATGCCCGAGCTGATAATCTCCCTGACCGATGAGCAGCTTCAGCTCCTGCGCCGCGAGGCGGACCAGCAGCAGCTCACCCCCGAGCGGCTCGTCCTGCGCGTTCTCCAAGAGCAGCTACAGTTTCCCTATCCCACCTCTGAACCCGATGAGCCGCTTCCGCTCTGGCGCCAGGAGGAGGAAGCGCTGATTCCCTTGCTGGAGTCCTCGGACTCTCAGGAGCAGCAACGGGTGAAAGAGGTGCTCCAGCGGCGTGGCACGGGGGCCTTTGATGCGCTAGAGCAGGGGCTGAACCACCCCAGCCCGGTGGTGAGACACACGGTGTCGGAGCTGATCGTGGAATCGGACTCAATCCTGGCTCTACGTCCCTTGCTGATTGTCTACTCACAGGCCGAAGCCATGTACAAGGCCGCGTGTTACCAGGAGCTAGAGACACTCCTGGGACGCTACAGCCAGCTCCCCGACGATGCCTGGCGCGCGATTCGGCTCTGCACGCTCCGCACCGCGCCGCTCGTGGCGCGGCAGCTCAAGACGACCCTGGCCCTACCGCTGGGGCCAAAGGACGAGCTCGACCCACTGGTCTTTCGGGAAGAGTCCACGAGCCCCGAGATCGCGTCGCTGACCGCCCTCCTGCGCTGGCAGCGCACCGGAGAGGCCGCCAAGCTCGCCGCACAGGCGCTCCACCAGATCGCTCTGGCACACCCCGTTCCCACGCTCCGCCAGGCGCTTCCCTACCTCAACCGCGCCTGGCACATCCGCTTCGCCCACCCGGAGCTGATCCAGGCGCGCAAGGCAATCGAGGACGCCACCGCCCCCTGGAAAGACCTCCCGATCCTCGCCGAGAGCGATACCGACGTGTCGGGACGAGGCCTCCCGGTGCCTGTGGATAACTCGCCCTAGCCTGTGGATAACCTGTGGATAACTCATGATCCCCCATGGAAATCGCCAGGACGGTAAACGTCCGGCTATGGGGCGAGCAAGTCGCCGCCTCGCTTCGCTCGGAATAATTTTGTACCGACGAGGAACGAGGAGGCGGCCGAAGGCCCTATAGCCCGACGTTTACCGTCGAGGAATGCGGGACGTTTACCGTCCACGCAAAGACCCGTGCAGGTATCATAAGCCCATGGCCGACTCTGTAATTGTAGACACCCGGCGCAGTGCCCATGCCGCGCTTCGCCCCGTGCCTGTTGCTTCCGTGGTCCTGACCGATCACTTCTGGGCACCGCGTCTGGAGCGCAACCGAACCTCGACGATTCCTGGACAGCTCGCCCACTGCGAGGCAACGGGGCGGATTCAGAACTTCCAGCGCGCCGCGGGCAAGCTCGATGTCCCGTTTGAGGGGCTCTTTGCCTTCAACGACAGCGATGTCTACAAGTGGCTCGAAGCCGCCGCGTGGTCACTGGCAAGCCACCCGGACCCGGAGCTGGACGCAAAGGTGGACGCCGTGATCGCGGAGGTGGCTGCGGCGCAGCAGCCCGATGGCTACCTCAACACCTACTTCATGTTCGAGCGGGAGAGCGAGCGCTTCACCAACCTGCGGGACATGCACGAAATCTACTGCGCCGGACATCTTTTCCAGGCCGCCGTGGCGCACTTCCGGGCAACCGGCAAGCGCTCCCTGCTGGAGGTCGCCTGCAAGCTCGCCGACTGTCTCGCGCGGGTCAATCCGGGGGCCTGCGGCCACCCCGAGGCGGAGCTGGCACTGGTCGAGCTGTTTCGCGCGACCGGCGAGGGGCGCTACCTTACACTCGCCAAGCACATGATCGCGGTGCGCGGCCAGAAGCCCGCGCTCTGTGGCGGCGGTGCCTACTGGCAGGACCACGTCCTCTACACCGAGCTGACAGAAGTCACCGGCCACGCCGTCCGCATGCTGTATCTAGCATCGGGGGCGGCCGATGTGGTCCTCGAAGACGGCGACCCGGCGCTCCTAGCCGCGCTCCAGGCCCAGTGGGAGAGCTTCACCACCCGGCGGATGCATGTCACCGGCGGCGCGGGCGCGCGCTGGGAGGGCGAGGCCTTTGGCAAGGACTACGAGCTCACCAGCGAGCGCGCCTACACCGAGACCTGCGCCGCGATCGCCAGCGTGATGTGGAGCTGGCGTCTGTTCTTATTGACAGCCGATGCAAAGTATATCGATCTATTGGAGTGGACTCTCTACAACGCCGTCCTCCCCGGGCTCTCGCTCAGCGGGACGGAGTACTTCTACCAGAACCCGCTCGCGGACCGGGGAGGCCACCGGCGCAAGGAGTGGTTTGGCTGCGCCTGCTGCCCGCCCAACCTCGCCCGCACCTTGGCCCAGCTTCCGGGCTACTTCGCCGCCGAGCGCGACGGCGATATCTACCTGACGCTCTACGCCGATGCGACCTTAGAGGTGGGGGACACGACCATCACCGTGGAGACAAGCTACCCCGAGCGCGGGCAGGTGCATGTCATCGCACACGGCTCGGCGCGGCGGCTGTTTCTGCGTATCCCGGAGTGGGCCGGTGGGCCGAGCTGGCACATTGTCCCCTTGGAAGACCGCGAGGCGACCGTCACCCTGGACTTCCCGCTGACCCCGCGCCGGCTCTACGCCAACCCGCGCGTGCTGGCCTGCCGGGGCCAGGTCGCGGTGGCTCGTGGCCCGCTGCTCTACTGCGCCGAGGAGGCCGACCATGCGGGGGTGGACCTCTGGGACGCTACCCTGCCCGCCCAAGCGCCCCTCACCGAAGCGCCGCGCCCCGAGCTTCTGGGCGGCATTGTCGCGCTTCAGGCCACGGGGACGGTCCTAGAGGGGGCCGGGCCGCTCTATGCCTCCGCTCCGCACGGGCCGGGGCAGGAGCGCACCCTGACCTTGATTCCCTACTACGCCTGGGCCAACCGCACGCCCGGCACGATGACAGTCTGGCTAAAGGAGGACAACTAAACCATGATAACGACCTACTTGGGGCACTCCACCGTGCTCATCGAGACACAAAACAGCAAGCGCATCCTGATCGAGCCCTGGACCTACGGCAACCCGGCCTGCCCCGCGGCGCTGAAAAATCCCGGCCCGCTGGACTTAATCCTCATCACCCACGGCCACTCCGACCACATGGGCGATGCCGTGCGCCTCGCGCAGGAGAGCGGGGCAACCGTGGTGACGATGTTTGAGATCGCGCTCTTTCTGGGCAGCAAGGGAGTGGCCGAGAGTCAGCTGATCGGGATGAACCTGGGCGGCTCGGTGTCCCTGCCCGAGCTGGGGCTCACGGTCACCCAGGTGCCCGCACTCCACTCCAGCCGGATCGACGACGGGGGAGAAGTGGTCTATGCGGGAAGCGCGTCGGGCTTTGTCGTAACCGAAACGGGTGGTTCTGCGTTCTATCATGCAGGAGACACCGCGCTCTTTAGCGACATGCGGCTCATCAGCGAGCTCTACGCCCCGACCTTGGCGTTCCTGCCGATAGGGGACCGCTTCACGATGGGCCCCCGCGAGGCCGCCTATGCCCTGGAGTTTTTAAGCTCGGTCACCGAGGTGATCCCGATCCACTGGGGGACGTTTCCCCTCTTAGCGGGAACCCCCGAGGCGCTGGAGGCAGAGCTGGCAAAGCGAGGGCGAGCGGTCCGTGTGCATGGCCTAAAGCCCGGAGAGTCGCTTGCCTAGGGGCGATCTAGAGTGCGAAAAAAAATAATCAAAAAAAATATACTCCGGACGGAACAAAAGAAACCGGAAGTTTGTCCATAAAAAACTTCTGGATTTTTCGGAAGAAAGTTCTGAGAGCTCTAATACCTCTCACTCTCAGAATGGACCGATAGAAAAACGGGAAGTGCCTCTGGCTCTCTTGCTGCTACCCCCTCAAAGAGAGAGTCAGAGGGCCCTTTGGGTAGGTGGAGACGGCTATGAGAATCGCGACGGCAGCAGAGCTACGGGAGGCGGACCGCCAGGCGATAGACGACCTGGGAATTCCCGGTGCCTGCCTGATGCAGTCCGCGGGTGAAGCACTCGCCCGCGCCTGTGCCGGGGCGCAGCGGATCGCGTTTCTCTGTGGCAAGGGCAACAACGGCGGGGATGGGTTTGCGGCGGCGCGGCTTCTGGCAGTGGCAGGGAAAGAGATCACAGTTCTGCTCACGACGTCCGAGGAGGAGATCACCGGACTTGCCGCCACCCACCTCGCCCCGTTGCGTGCCTCGGGGGTCACGGTCGCTCCCTTCAGCGATGCCGCTCTTGCCGGCCATGACTTGCTGGTGGACTGCCTGCTGGGAACAGGCACACGCGGTGCGCCCCGTGGCCTAGTCGCCGAGGCGATTCGGGCGGCCAATGCCTCTGGGATTCCCCTCGTCGCTTGTGATCTTCCCTCAGGAGTCGATGCCGACACGGGGGAGGTTCCCGGCGACGCGATCCGCGCACGCGCGACCGTCACCCTCTCGGCACTCAAGCCCGGGCTCTTGCTCTATCCCGGCGCGGAGCTGGTTGGAGAACTAACCCTCGCCCCGATTGGCCTGCCGATTCTCACGCCACCGACACAAGAGCTGACAACGATTGGCTGGGTTCGCGCCACACTGCCCAAGCGCCAGCAAGGCCGGGATGCCAATAAAGGGGCGTTTGGGACGGTCTTGGTAGTGGCAGGTGCACGGGGGATGGCCGGGGCCGCCGTGCTCACCGCCACTGCCGCGCTTCGTGCCGGCGCAGGGCTGGTCTATCTCGCGGTCCCGGAGAGCCTCGTGGCGACGGTCGCCGCGCTCTCTGCGGAGGTGGTTGTCCGCCCTCTGCCCGAGACACCCGACGGCACCCACGGGGGAGAGGGGGCGCTTGAGACGCTCCTGCCGCTGGTGGCCCGCGCCGATGCAATTGCGCTGGGGCCGGGTCTCACCGCGGGTGCGGCTGTCCAAGACTTTGTCGAGGCGCTCCTGACACACACAAACCTGCCGCTTGTGATCGATGCCGATGGCCTCAACTGTATCGCCCAGAGAGCCGCGCTCCTGAGTCGCCTCAGCGGGCGGGAGCGGGTCCTCACTCCCCATCCCGGCGAGCTAGGGCGGCTCTTGGGGCTTCCTACCCGCGCGGTGCAGGCGAGCCGCACGGAGGTCGTGGGGCGTGTCGCGCAGAACTTTGGCTCGGTGACCTTGCTCAAGGGGGCCCGCACCTTGGTCGCGAGCCCGGCAGGTCAGCTATACTACAACCGAGAGGGCTCGGTGAGTCTGGCGACCGCGGGAAGTGGGGATGTCCTCACGGGCGTGATCGCGGCCCTGCTGGCCCAAGGGCTGACTGCGGAAAACGCCGCGCGCTGTGGTGCCTACTGGCACGCACTGGCGGGGGAGTCGCTCCCCGTGGGCTCTCTGGCAGGAGAGATTCGTGATGCCCTGCCCGCCGCACGGCTACGCTTAGAATCGGGGGATATTGGCGACCTATGAAGACACAACTAACCGCACTTGCTCTTGTCCTGGCGACGGGCGCACTGGCCCAGACACCGAAGCTGGAGCCGCCCAAGACCACCCTCGCCGCGACACCCACCCCCGCGCCCAAGGAGGCAGGCACCAAGGCGACACCCACCCCCGATCCCAAGGCGACGCCGGATCCCAAGGCCGCAACGGCAACCCCGACACCCGACCCGAAAGCCGCTACGCCTGCGCCCGCCGCGACTCCCGCGCCTATTGTTGTCGTGGTTCAGTCGCAAAAAGAGCCTGAGCAGAACAATGGCAGCAGCCTAATCGCCGGGTGGCTCGGTCTCGCGGTTCTCGGGGTGGGTGGGTTCTTTGGCTGGCGTGCGCTCAAGAGCAAGGGCCTGACGGTCACGGGAGCCTTCAAGCAGCTCGGGGTCGAGCTTCCGCAAGAGGCGCCCCCTGCCGCCGCCCCTGTGGGCAAGCCCGCGGTGGCCCCGCTCCCGCCGCTCCCCTCGCTCTCCGAACTGCCCTCGGCGGGTGCCGCACCCGCTGGTGTCGCCGTTGCCACGGGAGCCTCTGCCCCTGCCGCTCCACCGCTTCCCGCGCCCAGCGGCCAGCCCAAGCTGGTTGGCTACAGCGGCCCCGCCGCCGGAAAAGTCATCCCTCTGATGGACGCCCTCACCGTGGGCCGGGAGCCCGACAACGCGCTCTCCCTTCCCACCGACAGCACGGTCAGCCGCAAGCACGCGGTCTTTCTCCCCACCGGCACGGGCTGGGAGCTCTCCGACAGTGGCTCGGCCAACGGGACCTTTGTCAATGGCCAGCGCCTCGCCAACCCGCAGGTGCTCTCCCACGGCGATGAGATCAAGATCGGCTCCTCGAGGTTGCGCTATGAAGCGTGATACCAACCCCCTAACCCCCGCTGGGCGGGGGGACAATAAGGAAGGGGAATACCTCTTTTCCCCCCCGCGGAGCGGGGGCTGGGGGGGAGGGCTATGAACTTTCCGTCGCGCATCTTGCTCTTCCTGCTGGCGGGAGCCGCCGCCGGGCTCCTTGTCGTCTTCCTCACCGATGTCACCGGAATCCTACGCATCACCGACCAGTGGCCACCCACCAAGACCGACCTGAACAACACGACCGCGGCGGCGGTCTGGTTCGGCGGCTTCCTCGGGGCGCTCTTTGGAGTCGCCAGTAACCTGGCATCAGGGACCCGGGACTGGGTACGCGCGATTGGCTTTGGACTGGGAATCGGGATCGCGGCGGGGTTTGTGGGGATCACGTTTGGGATGGCGGTCTTTGCCCCACTCTATGTGGAGAAAGCGCGCAACCCGCTGGCATTTCTGGGCAACGTGGTCGCCCGTGGCCTCGGCTGGTGCTTTATCGGGGCGCTCGCCGGGACCGCGGAGGGCTGGCGCAAGCAGAGCGTCCGTGTGGGCCGCAATGGCTTGATTGGAGGCGCGATTGGGGGCCTCTTGGGCGGAGCGGTCTTTGAGATCGCGCCCTATCTCATGCCCGGCGTCCGCGCCGGGGCCGTCTCGCGCACCCTGGGCTTTGTGATCACCGGCGCGATGATCGGGCTGTTTATCGCGCTGGTTCAAGAGTGGCTCAAAGAGGCCTGGGTGAAGATCCAGGTGGGCCGCAATGAGTTCAGCAAAGAGATCCTTTTAGAGAAAGCCGAGAGCAAGATCGGGCGCAACGAGCTCTGCGATATCCCGCTTTTTGGCAACCCGCAGATCGGACGGAGCCATGCGCTACTGGTCGCGCTCCCCAGTGGCGGCTACGCCGTGCGCGATACCGGCGAGTCCCCGATTGGGGTCTTGGTCAATGGCGCAAAGATCGCTGGGGAGCAGAAGCTACGCTCCGGCGACCAGATTCAGATCGTGGACCGGGTGCTGGTGTTCTTTGAGAAGCAGGTCCGCCAGCGCACCGTGCTCGAAAATCGGGATGTGAAGCAAGCGCCCGCCGTGCCGGTCGCACAGCCGGGTGTGTCGCCGTATGCTTTGAACCCATCCCCCGGCCCCTTCCCTGCCACAGGGAAGGGGAGTAAGCTGGTTGTCGTTGCGGGGCCGCATGCGGGGCAGAGCTTTGCCTTGCAAGCGGGGCTGGTCTTTGGCCGCGACCCGGGCAACAGCGCCGCGCTTCCCGCCGATACCAAGGCATCGCGGCGGCACGCACAGCTTGTGGCCGAGGGCAGCGGCGTGGCACTGGAGGATATGGGGAGCACCAACGGGACCTTTGTCAATGGCCAGCGCATCACCCGTGTCGCGCTCGCGCCGGGCGACCAGATCGTGATCGGCAGCAGCACCCTGAGAGTGGAGTAGAACTATGGATCAGACAATTCGCGTGAATCCGACAATGATGGGAGGCGATCCCAACCGCACCCAGATGGCGCAGCCGACCGTGATGGGCGGTTTCCCCCAAGCCGCGCCGGGCGGCCCGTCGCTGGCGCTCAACGTTAAAGTGAGCAATCGCTACGCCTTTGCGGGCGACCGGACACGGGCGCACGTGCTGACACAGATTTCCGCAGGCGGCGCGGGGGGCTTTGTGCCGGGCGGCAAGCGCTTGCCGGTGAATGTCTGCCTGGTGATCGACCGCTCGGGCTCCATGGACGGCTCCCCGATCCAGTATGTCAAGAAGGCCTGCGAGCACGTCGTGGACCTGCTCACCCCCGACGATGTGCTCTCGATCGTGACCTTTGAGGAGTCGGTGGAGGTGCTCATGCCCGCGCGGCGTGTGACCGACCCGAATCTGATCAAGCAACACATCCAGCGCATTGTCGCCGGAACCACGACCAACCTCTTCGACGGCCTCTACGCTGGCGGCTCCCAGGTGGCGTCGGTGCCGATGGCGGGCTACGTCACCCGCGTCCTACTCCTCACCGACGGCGAGCCGACTGCGGGGCTCAAAGACTTCCAGAGCATTGTCCAGCAAGTTGCGGACCTAAAAGCACGCGGCATCACGGTCACGGCGCTGGGCTTCGGACCAGAGTACAACGAGGAGCTCATGGCTGGGATCGCCCGCCGCTCCGGGGGGAACTACTACTACATCGAGCGCCCCGAGCAGATCCCCGAGGTCTTCCAAAAAGAGATGCTGACGATCCTTGGTGTGACCGCCAAGAACATTCGCCTCACCCTCACGCTCCCGCGCGGGGTCACCGTCCGCCAGTGCTACGGCTCCCCGCCCGAGCTGGGCGCCCGCCACGCCGCGATCTCATTGCCCGATATCGAGCGCGGCGCGACCGTCACCAAGCTCTGGGAGGTGGACTACGACCCACACGCCGTGGCTACCTTCCGCACCGCAAAAGTTATCCTCTCCTGGGACGATGGCGCGACCGGCCAGCGCGAGACCCTCACCGCCAACGCCGTGGTTGAGTTCACCGGAGACGCTGCCCGCGTCCCCTCGGGTGCTGACCCTCTCGTCTCCCAAGAGCTCAACGCCATGCAAGCTGCCCGTGACCTCGAAAAAACGATGATGGGCATGCGCACTCAGCAGCTCAACCTCGCGGACCTAACCGCTGCTCTCAATAAGACGCAGCAGATGTTCACCCAGCAAGGCAACACCGAGGCCGCCAAGACCGTCCAGATGGCCGCGCAAGCCGCCCAGCGCGGCGACACCGGCGGCGCGGAGAAGACTCTGATTGGGACGATCTACAGCCTCGATCTCGGGAAGAGGAGCTAGGGCACTCCCCCAGAACACTCCCCCGGCTCGTTCCTCGCCACCCCCTCTCCCTCTGGATCCACGTTCCGTGGGAGGAGAGGGGGTAGGTAGAGCAGAGGGAGTATGTAAACGTGAAGCCCCTCAGACTCCCCCTTCCTTCGCCCCTCGGAACGAGGGTTTCAGGCGAAGGAAGGGGGCCGGGGGGATGGATGCAAAAAAATGCTTGATTACTACGCCATTCTAGGAGTCTCGACCAGCGCGACCGAGAGCGAGATTCGCACCGCCATGCGCGAGAAAACCCCCGCGGCCCAGCAGGACCCGGACACATTCGCGATCCTGATGGATGCCTTCGAGACGCTCAAAGACCCGCAAAAACGCGCCGAGTACGATGCGCAGCGCTCGGCCTCCCCTGCCCCCACGAGTGGGGGAGCCCGCGTGGCGGGTGGGGCGCTTGTCGTCGCCGGGGCGTGCCCGGTCTGTAACACGCTTGCGCCTGCCGACGAGGGCTTCTGCTCGGAGTGCGGCTACCTGCTCAGCAGCACCGTGGGGGCCACGCCGCAGGCCTCGCCCTTGCCCAAGCTGGTCGAGGAGAGCGGGCGTGAGCTGATGCTACGTGTCGGGGAGAGTATCGTGGGCCGCGAGGGCGCCGATGTCGCGCTGCCGCACCCGACCATCTCCCGCCGCCATGCGCGCTTCATTGTCTCGGGCGGCAACTATGTCACGCTGGAGGACCTTGGGAGCACCAACGGCACCAATGTGGCAGGCCAGCCGCTTCCCGCCGGGAGCCAGAAAGCCCTCACCCACGGTCAGGCGATCCAGTTTGGCTCGGTGAAACTCACAATCCAGATTCCCCATGTCGCCCAGCCGGAGCGCCGCTCGCTCGGTGCCAAAGACCCCGGCCGCGCCCCCATCGCCGCCCTCAGTGGCAGCGTCAGTGGAGCAAGACTGGAGGGGCCGTCGGGCTCGCACACGCTCAAGGCTGCGGTCACGACCGTGGGCCGGAAAGTCGGCAACGACATTGTGATCTCGACCGACTCGTTTGTTTCGGGGAGCCATGCCAAGCTTGTCTTTGAGAATGGTAAGTACTCCGTGATAGATATTGGGAGCACCAACGGGACGCGGCTCAACGGGCGCAAGCTCAGCGCCAATGTCCCCGAGGCACTTGCCAGCGGCGACACGATCCAGTTCGGCCAGACCGCGTTTACGTTTAAGGGGTGAGTGGCGCTTGACCAGCGGGCGGCTAAAGCGGCACCGCTGGTGCGGCAAGCAGGCTAAAGCCCGCTCAGGCTTGCTTAGGTAGGTGCGCGTGGACGGCATCCCAGAGCGCTTGGAACTTGTGGCGGTCGGGATGGGGGGAGTCGGCGGGAGCGATGACGTACTTTTCTACTCCGTTCCAGCGAAGGACCAGGAGGTAGGTAGAGAGATAGTCGTCGCTGCAGCCACTTGGCGGCGGTGCGGGGAGCTGGTCAGGAAGCAGTGCAAAGCCAAGCTCCTCAAATCGGAGCAAGAGCTGGAGCACGGCGTCCTGCCCCAGAAAAACCTGCTCTTGACGCGTCTCATTCGGAGAGTCCTGAATCCACTGGAAGAGATTGCCTTCGTCGTCGATACAGAGCTGCCATTTCGTAAAGTCGTAGAAACCGCCGGCCTGAAACTGCGCCCCAATCACCGCCCCCGGAGGCATGAGCTTTCCCGAACGAAAAAACGCACGCGCTCGCAATCTAGCCGCCCGTAATCCCGTCCATGAACGCGCGGAGAGGGGGGAGCATTTTTCGGTATTCCACCAGGAAGGCATCGTGGCCGTAGGACGAGTCCACGATAAAGCTGGTGACATCGACCCCACGGGCCTGCATGCGCTCGATCATCTCGTGGCTCTCACGGACCGGGAAGAGGTCGTCGCTGGAGATCCCGATCACGAGGCACTTGGCCTGGATGCGCGCCAGGGCATCGGTGAGCGACGGGTAGCCGCGGGAGACATCGTGGAGATCAATAGCCCGTGACAGATACAGATAGCTATTGGCATCAAAGCGCTTAACCAGCTTCTCGCCCTCATCGTGGAGGTAGCGCTCGACATCGAAGCGAGCGTGCAGGTCGTGGCGGAAGGCGGACTCCTGGTCGGTGCGGGTGCGGCCAAACATGTCCTGCATCGTCGCATCGGTCAAAAACGTGATGGTCGCGATCATGCGGGCCAGCGCGAGGCCGGAGTCGGGGCCGCCGCCTTCGCTGTCGTAGTAGCTGCCGCGCTGCCACTTGGGGTCGAGCAGGATCGCGCGGCGGGCGCACTCGTTGAAGGCGATGCTCCGCGCCCCGACCCGTGCGCTCGTGGCGATGGGAATGCAGTTCTTGACACGCTCCGGGTAGATCACGGCCCACTCCAGCGCCTGCATCCCGCCCATCGAGCCGCCCGTGACTACCGCTAGCTCCGTCACCCCGAAGTGCTCGCGCAGGAACTGCTCCTGCACCCGCACCATGTCCCGGACCGTGATGATCGGGAAGGTCATGGCGTAGGGCTTGCCGGTCAGCGGGTTCACCGACGATGGCCCGGTCGTCCCGCGGCAGCCGCCCAGCACGTTGGGCGCGATCACACAGTACTTGTCGGTGTCGAAGACCTTCCCCGGGCCGATGAAGCCGTCCCAGTAGCCCAGGCTCCGGTTGCTCCAGTCGTACTTCCCGGCGGCGTGCGACGAGCCGGTGATGCCGTGGAGCACCAGGATCACGTTGTCCTTGGCCGCGTTGAGCTCGCCGTATTTTTCGTAGGCGACCGTCACTTCCGGGAGGGTCTGGCGGTTCTCGCAGATAAACTCCCCGAGAGTCACACTCTCTTTGGTCACCAGCCCGATACTACACTCGACCTCATCGGGGCTCATCTGCCAATCACCCACTCGTCTTCACCGGTCGCCCCACCCACCTGAACCTCAATTCCCTCGGTCGCGGCCCACTCCAGGGCGGCGTCGATATTGGCGCGGGTACCGGTCAGGTCCAGTACGGTGTAGCCGCCGATCTTGGAGTCGATATTGGCCTTGCGGATGGAGAACTTCAGGTCCCAGTCGTGGGCGAAGTGCCAGATAATGGGCTTGGTGGCCTCGGCCAGCGGGAAGTTAAGCTGCACGCGGATGGTCTCAGTAGTCACGCCTTTATTGTACCGGGGATTGGCCGGGCAATAAATTACCCGGCAGAGAGTGGGGAGCGTCCCGGGGACGCGCAGAGCACAAGCCCTTCCCCGCGTCCTCGGGACGCTCTCTCCCTGTGCCGGGTAATTTATTGCCCGGCCAATCCCCGGTACAATATTCCATGCGATCTTTGCTTCTTAGCGTCGCCCTTGCTCTCCTCACCCTACCTGCAGCGGCGCAGGTGCAGGTTCAGCTGGGCGGGACTGCGGGGTTTGGCTCGTCGGACCCGTACTCCGTGGGGGATGCGTACGCGTCTGCCTCGCTTAAGGTGGGAAGCGCCTTGCATCTCTACAGCGAGAGCCTCTACGCGCTACGCCGCAGCCGCCAGGGCTTTAGTGGCACGGGAGTCTCGCTCCAGCTCGATGTGGACTCAGGCTACTTTGGCGCGGGTGTCGGTAGCTACGGCTGGCGCGGCACGGGGACACGGCTCTTTATCGGCTGGCCGACCGGGCCCCACCAGACCTTCGAGCTCTCCTACACGCGCCTCCGCACCGGCGGCCCCACCGACCCCGTCTTCACCTATGGCATTCGATTTTAGGAGAGCGTCCATGCAAAAACAGAAACCGCAAACCCCTTTCGTGCAGCTCCAGCCGCAGCCCATCACGCCGCTGGCTTGGGTGCTGATGGCGATGATCCAAGTCCTCGCGTTTCTCGGCTCGGTGAGGCTGAGCATGCACCACGGGGAGTCGCAGGCGCAGGCAGTGCGGCTGGCCTTGAGGATTCTCTTGCTCGTTGTCCCCACGCAGCTCCTCCTGATCCTCTGGGGCCGCCGCTGGCTGGTGAAGGTCAGCCAATCGTCACCGCGCTAGTGAGGTTTGTTTTCTCACTTCTGTATAATGAAGTATGAAAACGGCACGTATCCTCTCTCTCCTCTTCTTGGGACTGCCCGTGATGGCACTCCTGCCTGCCCAGGCCCACAACGGCGCACGGCAGTCGTATACGTTTCGTTTCAAAGGGAAGACCTGGACCATTCAGTCGGAACGGATACAGCGCAAAGGTACGCTTCTAACCTTCATGGGCAATGTCAAAGCTACCAGCAATCGCGGCGATAAAATCTTTGCCGATCGTGCCGAACTATGTAAGACCCCAGGACACGAGCAACTAACCTTAAGTCCTGTTAAGATTGGCCATATTGTCACAGACCAATAGACGAGGACTATGGGGCTTTCCGCCATCCCGAGGGTACCCGGCGGGCTGCTTTAGCCGCCCGACCCCATGACGCCGCCCGATGATTATGCGTTTCATTAGCGAAAGCCCCCCTCTACGCGATACAATCGGGGGGTTTTTCCAAAAATGTTGACCGCTGAAAAAATATATAAATCGTTTGGGCCGCAGGACGTGCTCAAAGATATCACTCTGCAACTTGGGGACCGCGACCGGATCGGTGTCGTCGGGCTCAACGGGCAGGGTAAGTCCACTCTGATTAAGATTCTCGCCGGGCTTGAGGAGCCAGACAAGGGCGTGGTGCACCGCCACGGCTCGACAGTCGGGTACCTCAACCAGGAGTCCCAGTGCCGCCTGGGAGTGACGGTCGGGGAGGAGATGCGCTCCGCCTTCCCCGATATGGCCGATGTCGAGGCACGGCTCATCGCCGCGTCGCAGGCAATGGCCGGGGACGCCAGCAAGTCCGATGTCGCCGCGCTCAACAAAGCCACCGACGACCTGACGAAGCTGGAGGCGCACACCATGGACGCTCGCATTGGGCGGGTGCTCTCGGGGTTGCGCTTTGAGCTGGATGCCGTGGACCGCCTCACCGATACCTACTCGGGGGGGTGGCAGATGCGAATCGCCATGGCCAAGCTCCTGCTACAAGAGCCCGACTACCTCTTCCTCGACGAGCCCACCAACCACCTGGACACCGAGGCTAAGTTCTGGCTGATGTACGACTACATCCCCAGCTACCCCGGCACCGTGATCTGCATCTCCCACGATGTGGAGTTCCTTAATCTCACTAGCGAGGAGATCTGGGAGGTCAAGGACATGGAGGTCAATAAGTTCAAGGGCAACTACGACGACTACGTGCGCCTAGACGACGAGCGCTACCAGCGTGAGCTCAAGGCCTACGATGCCCAGCAGCGTGAGATCGCGGACTGGAAAGAGTTTGTCCAGCGCTGGCGTGGCAATAAGTCTAAGGCGGGAATGGTCGAGAGCCGTGTCAAGCAGCTCGAAAAGATCGACATCCTTCCCAAGCCCAAGGAGCGCCCCAAGACCATCTACCTCCAGTTCCCCGAGCCGCCGCGTGAGGCCCCGGAGCCGATCAGTATCGAGGATGTCTACAAGTCCTACGGCGAGAAGAATGTCCTCAATGGCATCACGCTCCCGATGGTACGCCAGGACAAGATTGCCCTCACCGGCCCCAACGGCGCGGGAAAGTCCACGCTCCTGAAGCTCGTGGCGGGAGTCGAGCAGCCGACCAAGGGGAGGATCATTGTCAACCCCAAGACCGAGATTGGCTACTTCGCCCAGCACCAGGCTGAGGCGCTCCTGCCGCAGCGCACGGTCTACGAGGAGACGCTGGCGGGGATCGATCCCAAGATGGAGGAGCTCGCCCGTGGCCTGCTGGCGCGCCTGCAGTTCCGCGGCGACGATGCACCCTTCAAGAAGATCGGGGTTCTCTCCGGTGGGGAGCGTGCCCGTGTGGCGCTCGCCAAGTTCCTGTTGCGCCCCGCCAACTTCTATCTTCTGGATGAGCCCACGAACCACCTGGACCCACTCGCCCGTGAGGTGCTGATCGAGGCGCTCAAGAAGTTCGAGGGGACGATCCTCATGTCGACCCACGACCAGCTCCTGATCGACACGGTCGCCACCGGCATCTTCGACATGTCCGACGGCCAGTTCACCATGGTCCTCGACCCCGCCACCGAGCGCATTAAACGCGTCAACGTGTGAGGCCTTGAGGCTTCTTAAGCCGGAACCACAAGGGTTCCGGCTTGAGAGGGCGACGGGCACCTTCGTGCCCAGTGTATTGGTTTGGCTGCGAAGGCAGCCGTAGCCCTTTCAAGCCCGGACACTTATTGTCCGGGCTTCTGCGTTGTCCGGGCAAACTCATCCCTCGGGCTTCCTTAGACGGGGTACAATAGGGTGCTATGTCCACCCTCCACCCCGTTTTAATCGCCGGGCAGTGGCGCGCCGCAGACGCGCCCTCCGCGACGTTCTCCGCCACCAACCCGACCACCGGCCAGCTCCTCGCCGACGATGTCTACCCTGTCTCTAGCAAGGCCGATGTCGATGCCGTGCTTGTTGCCGCCGCACAGGCCGCGCCCGCACTCCGTGCCACCAGCCCCGAGACAATCGCTGCGTTTCTCAACCGCTACGCCGACCTGCTCGAAGCCAACCGCGACGCGCTAGTCGCCGCCGCCCACGCCGAGACGGGCTTTCCGACCGAGCCGCGCCTGAACTCGGTCGAGCTTCCGCGCACCACGGGGCAGCTTCGCCAGGCCGCGCAGGCCGCGCTTACCCGTAGCTGGACCCGCCCCGTGATCGACACCAAGACCGGCATCCGCTCCCTCCACGAGCCGCTCGGCGGCGCGGCGCTGGTCTTTGGTCCCAACAACTTCCCCTTCGCCTTCAACGCCATCGCGGGAGGGGACTTCGCCGCGGCGATCGCGGCCCGCTGTCCGGTGATCGCCAAGGTCCACACCAGCCACCCGACTACCAGCCGCCTCATGGCCGAGTGCGCCCACCAGGCCGCCACCGAGATCGGGCTGCCCGTGGGGAGCATCCAGGTGCTCTACCGCATGGACCACAAGCTCAGCCTCGGAATGATCGAGAACCCCGCGGTCGCTGCCGTGGGCTTCACCGGCAGCCGCTCGGCGGGGATGCAACTCAAGGAAGTGGCCGATCGGCACGGCAAGCCAGTCTACCTGGAGATGTCGAGTGTCAACCCGGTCTTTATCCTCCCCGACTACCTAGCCGCAAACTCGGAGGCGCTGGCGGCGGAGTTCTTCACCAGCTGCACGATGGGCGCGGGGCAGTTCTGCACCAACCCCGGCCTGCTGGTCCTCCCCGGCGGCGAGCTCGGGGCGGCGTTTGTGGCGGCGGCGGCAGCGAAGTTCGCCGAGGCAAAACCGGGCGTGCTCCTCAATAAGGGCGGCCGCGATAGCCTCGCCGAGGCCGTGGAGACCCTCAAGTCCGCAGGGGCAACCGTGGTCTGTGGTGGGGAGGTCTTTGACGATCCGGGCTTCCGCTACGCCAACACGATCCTGACGGTCACCGGCGCGCAGTTTATCGCCGACCCGGAGACGCTCCAGACCGAGGCGTTCGGCCCGGCGAGCCTGCTGGTGCTCTGCGAGAGCGGCGACGAGATGCTGGCGGTGGCCAACGCGCTGGAGGGGAACCTCACGGGGACGGTCTACGCCAACGACGAAGGTGCCGACGATGCGTTCTACACGAAGCTTGCTCCGGCGCTACGTGTCAAGGTGGGGCGCCTGCTCAACAACAAGATGCCCACGGGAGTCGCGGTCAGCCCCGCGATGAACCACGGCGGTCCTTTCCCCGCCACCGGCCACCCGTTCTTCTCCAGTGTGGGCATTCCTCACGCCATCAGCCGCTTCTCGATGCTGTGTAGCTACGACAATGTCCGGCCCCACCGCCTCCCCGCCGAGCTCCAAGACGGCAACCCGCTGGGCATCTGGCGCCTTGTGGATGGCGATTGGGTGAAGTAGGCGCATGTGGCCCAAAGGGTTCCCCAGACTTCTAGCGCCTCGGATACCTGAGACACTAGAAGTCACTAGTGGTGAGTACTATCGCGACGGGGGAACCACCTGCCTGGAAGCCACGGACGAACAGGGTAAGCCTCGGAGACTTCGCCTGGATCAACAGCTGAGCTCTCCGGGCTGGCTCTATCTGGATAACTGGCGTGTTCCCTACCGTAGTGCCGCGGAGCAGAAGATTCTTCAAGCGCTTACGCGCTGCCTGGAGAGTCGGCCTCCACTACCCCCTCTGCCGGATCTGAAGCCTGGAGAGCTGATAAAAAGGCCCGGAGGCGGCTTTATCGTTTTGGGGAGCGCCGATCTAATCCCCTCCTTTACTCTGGACGAAATGGGACGAACCACGAGCTACATTCAGACAGTGATCCAACGTGTTCAGTCCGATACCTATGGCCAGCACCATAGAGTTCACCGAAGAAGGTGATCTTTTGGCTTAGCGTAGAGGTCGTTGCTTCGGGAGCGGTTTCTTTTTTACCACGGGTTTTGCTCTTCGGACGGGCGGGAGCTTCTTGCCGGTTGTGGGGAGCGTGGCGGGGAGGATGCGGCGGGGGAGCGCGATGGTCGCCGGAAGAATTGGGCGTGGGGTCGGGGTGGGCGCTGTGATTCCAGAGGGCGGTGGAATCTCCAACGGGGCCTCGGCTCGTCGCGTGGCTACTGGTGTCGGTGAGGGCTCGGGTGATAGGGGCTCGGTCTCGCCGGGATCCGCCGCCGCCGGCGTGGGCTTTATGGGGCGCTCGGGGAGCACCACGGGCGCGACTCCGGGGTCCGGTGTGGGGGCCAGCGGCAGTGGTGCACGAGGACGGAGACTACCTGTCGTGCCGACGCCGCGTGTGGGGGAGGAGCCCGTCAGGATCGCCAGGGTGCTGAGCTGCCCATCGGGGCTCGTGGCGAGCTCGTTCTTGATAGCCGTGATTCGCAGGGGCTCGGGCGAGGGCGATGCGCTAGGACTTGGGCTGGGCTTCGGGCGCGGTGTCGGCTGGTCCGGGAAGAGCGACTCCTTGAAGTCCATGGCATTGAGCCCCGCACGGGCGGCCTCTTTCTGGAGCGAGTCCGCGTTGGGGTCTTTGATAATTCGTAAGAGCACCTGCCGCGCCTTGTCTTCGTCGCCTTGACCCCGAAGCGCGGTGGCGAGGGCGAGCCGGGCGGGGATATCTTTCTTGTCCTTGCCGACCAGCACCCGGAAGACCTTCTCCGCCTCCGCAAAGCGCCCCACCCGCAGCAGACAGGCCGCACGCCCTCGAACCGCCTCGGGGTTCTCTTTATCGCGCTGGAGGACCCACTCCGCCTCACCCAGCGCCTCGGAGAAGCGCTCTGCCTTGAGCGCTTGCCGCATGGAGTCGACATGGTAGAGAAACGTGTTGGGGGTGGGGGAGGGCGGCAGAAAGAGAAACCACTCCCGCACTTGGAAGCTGCCTGAGAGCAAGTAGAAGCCCACGGCGGAGGCTGCTGCCAGCCCCAACACGCTCTGTACCAGCTTCCACTCTTTCAGGCGATCGTTCATGTGCACCCATCCCCCAGCCCCTTCCCTCGCTCTCAATCCGACTTTGTCGGGACAAGGGAAGGGGAGCTACAGAAACGCCTCGGCCACCACGCGGCCATCCCACTCGCGACAAGCGGGGACTCCCAGCGCGTGGGCGAGCGTCGGACAGACATCGTACAGGTAAATGGGCTCGGTAAGTTCCCGCCCTGCCGCAATCCCCGGTCCGTGCAGGATAAAGGGGATGGTCATGTCCTCGGGGGAGTCCGTGCCATGGCTCCTGTCGTGGCCACCGTGGTCGCTCACCACGCACACTACACCGTCCCAGTGGGCCAGCACCTGTGCCAGACAGGCATCGGCGTTCTCGATGGCCTTTAGGTAGGGCTCGCTCATCCAGCCGTGCGCGTGCCCGGCCTCGTCGGGGTGCCCAAAGTAGACAAAGACAAAGTCCAGGGAGTCATTTGTCAGCGCCGCAATCGCCGCATCGGCCACCTTCTGGTCGGTCTCAAAGACATGCCCCTCGCCGTAGCAGACACTGACCTTGAGGCTCCCTGGCGCGGCCAGATCGCGTAGCTGCTCCCAGTTGTAGAAAAAGCCCACGCGCTTGCCGTAGCTGGCCGCGGCATCCATCACGCTCGGGACGGGCCGGGCGAGCGGGGTAAACGTGTTGCTGGTGATCCCATGACGCGGCACATCGACGCCCCGCAACATCGACGTGTGGCACGGTAGGGTCACGGAAGGCATCACCGACGACGCCTTCCAGGTGTGGGCTCCCTCCCGCGCGAGGCGCTGGAGGGTCGGGGTGTGGCAGGAGAGAATGGCATCGGGCCGGACACCATCCAGAGAGCAGAGCAAAACACGCTGGGACATGAGGCTATTTTACACCAGATGCGTCGGGGGGTGGATGCGTCGGGGGGTGGAAACCCCCGCCTCAAGTTTGAGGGAGCGTCCCGAGGACGCGTGGGTGCAGTGGGCTCTCCGCGTCCTCGGGACGCTCTTTGCATTTTGCCGGGGATTTCCCATCCCCGGCGGGGGTAAACTACTCTCCATGACCTTTGACCTCGCCATTGTCGGCTCCGGCTTTGGCGGCTCCCTCCTTGCGATGGTCGCCCGCCGCCTGGGCAAGTCCGTCTTGCTCCTGGAGCGGGGGAGCCACCCGCGCTTTGCGATCGGGGAGAGCACCTCGCCCCTGATGAACCTCCTGATCGAGGAGCTCGCCCACACCTACGACCTCCCGCGCCTGCTCCCCTTGGCGACCTACGGCACGTGGAAAACCCACTACCCCGAGCTCGGCGTCGGCCTCAAGCGCGGCTTCACCTACTACGGCACGCAGCCCGGCGAGCGCCTGCTGGTCGCGGCCTCCCCTGGTGACCCCTGCGCCGACACCCACTGGCTCCGCGCCGATGTCGATCACTTCCTGGTCAAAGAGGCTATCGCGCTAGGGGCCGAGTACCACGAGAACACTCCCCTCACACGCCACGAGTACACGGGCGGTCTCTGGCACCTCAACGAGCACACCGCACGCTTCTTGGTCGATGCCACGGGCCCAGGAAAGCTCTGGAGCAACGATGTTAGCTTTGCCGGCTACCCAAAAACGGAGGCTCTCTACTCGCACTTTGTGGGGGTGCGTGGGGCATCGGCATCCCTCCCCGGTTTGACATCCCTCCCCCCGGCCCCCTCCCTTCGCCTGAAACCCAACTTCGTTGGGGCGAAGGGAGGGGGGGGACCCACCCCCACTCGTTCCTCGTCTCCCCTCCCTTCGTCCCCGCGAAGCGGGAATAAGAGCGAAGGGAGGGGCCGGGGGAGGGATGTCCCCTACCCCCCCGATGCCGCCGCGAGCCACTATGTCTTTCCCGGCGGCTGGATGTGGATCTTGCCCTTTGACAACGGTGTCACTAGCGCGGGGTTTGCGGTAGAGTCCTGGCTCGCCGACGAGCTAGAGCTCGCGGGCAAACGGCACGGAGCCTGGGAGCGGTTTCTGGCACGCTTCCCCGCCATCCAAGCGCAGTTCGCCGATGCCCAGCCGGTCGAAAAATGGCACTACGCTCCTAAGCTCTCCTACCGCGCCCAGAACGTGGTCGGCGATGGCTACTTACGGTTGCCGTCGGCTGCGGGGTTTATCGACCCGCTCTACTCCACGGGCATGCCGCTCACGCTGCTGGGCATCCAGCGCATCGCGGCGCTCATCCAACACGACAAGCTCCAGAGCCCAGAGCTGCTCGCCCACTACGAAGCAACCACTTTTGCCGAGCTGGACTGGGTCGCGGAGTTTATCGGGGCCAACTACGCCGCCTTTGCCGACTTCCCGCGCTTCGTGGACACCACCATGTTCTACTTCGCCGCCGCCAGCTTCTCCGAGCTCGCCCGTCGTACGGGGCGCAGCGACCTCGCCAAGGGGTATCTGCTCACACAAAACGAGCGCTTTCGCGCCAACTTCCACGCCTGGCAGCAGGGGATGCTCTCCCTCACCGATGCCATCGCGCCCTGGAACGCCGCCGGGCTCGCCGATCCGAGTAAGGACAACCTCTACGGCGTGGACTTGGAGGACGTGGTTAAAGGCGCGAGTAAGCTCGAAAAGACTGAAGAGGAGCTGCGCGAGATTGTCGCCACGGCGGACTGGGCGCAGTGTTGAACCCGCTGAACCCACCCTGGCCCTCCCTTGCCGCAAGGGTGGGTTCGAGGCGGGTGGGTTCGGTTTGACACTCCCCCCCGATGCGTGGTATCGTAGCCGCAATGCAGACGCGAGAGCAAATCGTTCAGTGGTGGTGGCGCACGGGGGCTTGCCCGGTGCGCGCTACGAGCTGAGAGACGCCGACGCTGCACACGAAAGAGAGGCAGGCTCCCGAGTTGAACAAACCGGGGGCCTGTTTTATTTTGTCTATGTTTCCGACCACACCCGATCGAGCGACCTTTAAGGCACTGGCAACCCAGGGCAATGTGATCCCTGTCTGCCGGGAGATCTTAGCCGACATGGAGACCCCTGTCTCGGCGTTTAAGCGCCTGGCACACCGGCCCAACGCGTTCCTGCTGGAGTCCGTGGAGGGCGGCGAGCGCATGGCCCGCTACTCCTTTCTCGGCTCCGACCCGCGTGTCGTGCTCCGTAGCCGCGGGACGAGCGTCAGCCTCACCGAGCGCGGCAAGACACGGCTGATCCCACTCTCCAAGGGCGAGGACCCGCTGCACGTGCTGGAGGCGGAGCTGGCGAAAGTCAAGTTTGTGGAGACCCCGAACCTGCCGCGCTTTGTGGGGGGGGCCGTGGGCTACATCGGCTACGACTGGGTGCGCTTCTTGGAGCCGATCGGGCAGCAGACCCACGACGATCTAGACCTCGACGATGTCTATTTAATGCTCACGGACACGCTCTGCATCTTCGACCATGTCAAGCACCGGATTATTGTCCTAGCCAACGCGCATATCGAACCGGAGACCGACCTGGATGCGGCCTACGACGAGGCCTGTGAGAAAGTAGAGGACATGATCGCCGCGCTCCGGGCACCGATCCCCGATCTGCTGGGGATGCCCAATAAGCGCAAGGGCGACCCGCCGCCGTGGGAGTCCAACCTCACCCGCGCGCGCTACGAGGAGATGCTCACCGAGGCCAAGGAGTTTATCGCAGGGGGCGATATTATCCAAGCCGTGCTCTCGCAGCGCTTCTCGCGGCCCTTCGACGGCGATGCGTTCGATGTTTATAGAGCGCTGCGCTCGCTGAACCCGTCGCCGTACATGTTCTTCCTCAAGTTCGACGATGGCCCGATCTTGGTGGGGGCATCGCCGGAGATTCTCTGCACGGTCGAGGAGCGCACGGTGCGGGTGCGGCCCATCGCCGGAACCCGCAAGCGCGGCGAGACGCCCGAAGAAGATGCTGCACTCGAAGCCGAGCTCCTCGCCGATGAGAAAGAGCGCGCCGAGCACATCATGCTGGTCGATCTAGGGCGCAACGATATCGGGCGGGTCTGTGAGTACGGCTCGGTTAAAGTGACGGATTTGATGATTATCGAGAAGTACTCACATGTGATGCATATTGTGAGCAATGTCTGTGGCAAGCTCCGTAGCGAGGTCACCCCGATGGATGTCCTGCGCGCGACCTTCCCTGCCGGGACGCTCTCTGGCGCTCCCAAGGTGCGTGCGATGCAGATTATCGAGAGCCTGGAGCCGACCCGGCGCGGGGTCTACGGCGGCGCGATTGGCTACTTCTCCTACAACGGTAACCTCGATGCCTCGATCACGATCCGCACCGCCGTGATCCACAACGGAAAAGTCCATGTGCAGGCTGGCGGAGGGATTGTCGCCGACTCGCAGCACGCCGCCGAGTTTGAGGAGACCGTCAATAAGTCCGCCGCTGCCCGCCGCGCAGTCGAGTTTGCCGAGGCCGGCCTAGACACGGTCCCCGTGCTCGCCGAGGTGGTCGAGGGACGCTTCACGCGGCTTGAGATCATCGAGCCCCAGACCAGTGCGAGGAGTTGAAAATTCCTCGCTGAAGGCGCTTCGCACCGAACGTCCTGCCGGACGGAGCTCGTCTCCGGCCCAGAGGGCCTTCGGCAACTTGTTGCCTCTAGCGAGGGGTTTTCAACTCCTCGGGATGACCGCCAGAAAGAAACCCATGATAATCACCGTTTTCCGCAACCGCCTCCGCCCGGAGGCCACCGAGGCCTACGCCGAGCTCGCGCCCAAGATGGTCGAGCTGGCCAAGCAGCAGCCCGGCTTTCTCTCGATGAAGACCTACACCGCCGCCGACGGCGAGCGGGTTACGATCGCCGAGTTCGAGAGCGATGAGGCGGTAATGGCGTGGCGCGACAACGCGATCCACCAAGACGCACAAGAGCGCGGCCGCACGGACTTCTACGCCGAGTATGTCTCCCAGACCTGCGAGGTAATCCGGGAGTCCCGCTTTCCATGAGGCCCATCCCGCCGCGCCCGGAGCTCCAGCGGGCGCGGCTCGACTCGGAGGACCTGATCCGGCTCGCGCACCTCTTCAGTGGCTCGCTCCAGCTGGAGTGTCCCAAGTGCCACACGATCCTCAAGCCCAGTGTCGCCAACCGGGAGCTCCGCCTCGGGAGTAGCCCCGACCTCTCCGCGATCGCGCCCAACCAGCCCAGCCGCCCGCGTCTGCTCTTCTACTGCCACCTCTGCCAGCGCCCGTTTGGGTACCTGCAGGGCGAGAGCTGGACCGCCGAAAAGCTCGACTCCACGGCGGAGGGAACCCGCTGGAGCCACCTAGAGATGGGCGAGGAGCCAACCAAAACACCGCGCTTGGAAGACTTCGACCTCGATGACTGAGCCTGGGATAGACAAGGCCTGGTGCGGCTACCTGCGCTGCTATGTCGAGGCGGAGAGCGCCGCGCACGCGCAGCCCATCGCCGACCAGCTGGGAGCGCTGCTCGCGCCCTTTGTCGAGCCGACACTCCGGCCTATCGAGTGCTACTGGAAGATCGCGGAGTACCAGGAAGTGTGCTTTGAGTGGCAGCTCGACGACTCGCCCGAGAGCGTACACCAGGGGATTCGAGCGGCGCTTGGGCCCCAGTGGCACGAGCAGAATGAAACGGATGCGGTCTGGGACTTTCGGATGCACGCACCACTCATCGTCCCTGAGGTTCGCTGGGCGCAGCTCGAATACTTTTTATGCTCTGCAATGGTAATAGATAATGATATTAGTAATTGATAACTACGATTCGTTCACGTATAACTTGGTGCAGTATCTTGGAGAGCTGGGCCAGGAGATCGTGGTCCACCGCAACGATGCCATCACGCTCGACGAGCTCGCGGCTCTCAAGCCCGACCACTTGCTGATCTCGCCGGGGCCGTGCTCGCCGGCGGAGGCGGGGGTCTCGGTGGCGGTGATCCAGCGCTTCGCGGGGGAGATTCCCATTTTAGGGGTCTGTCTGGGGCACCAGAGCATCGGGCATGCCTTTGGGGGCAATATCGTCCGGGCACAGCGACTCATGCACGGCAAGACCAGCACGATCCACCACGAGGGAGTGGGGGTCTTTGCGGGCCTGCCCAACGACTTCCCGGCTATCCGCTACCACTCGCTCGTGATCGAGCGTGCGAGCCTGCCCGAGTGCCTGGAGATCACGGCGACCAGCGAGGACGGCGAGATCATGGGGGTGCGGCACAAGACCCTGCCCATCGAAGGTGTCCAGTTCCACCCGGAGTCCGTCCTCACCGAGCACGGCCACGCCATGCTACACAACTTTCTCCACTGCTCGGGCTAACTTGTTTGTTTTAAAGAGAGAGGCTGACCGACTTACCGCTCTCCAGCATGTAGATGTGCGCTTGGCTAAGCACAGGAGTCACACTACTGAGAGGGAAGTCCATGGCGATTAGCTCGGCATGCAAACTCTTTAGAAGTCCACGAAGCAGAGCCATCTGACGTGAGGAGTGGATTGTGGCATCTTGCAAAAAAGTAGCCAGAGTGTGGGCGGCTTCGTAGCGAGTGCAGACTGCTGGGAGAGGCTTGCCGGTCACCTGATTCATCGCTTCTCGTATCCCATCAAATGTTGGTAAGATAGCCGACGCTTGGGCTGGCTTGCGTTCATAGATTCGCGGCGGGTTTGCCGTGGCATTAAGGTTTAGATCAAGTACTACGGGGTTCTGTGTAGGAGTCTGTCCCCAGGCACTTGCTCCCATTATAGAAAACATTGCACCTATGAATCGTCTCATGAATATTGAGTTCCTTTTAGGTGTTTTGAGGGAGCGATTTTACATTTCGTTTCATCTGATTTTGATAAAAACACTGTCTCATGGTAGTGGGCTCGCAGGTCTGGTGGGAGCCAATAAAGAGCCGTGCCCTCGTGCCACTATGAGCGCTTCGCTAGCCGCCCCAGAACGAGTAGGGCTGGATGTCCAGCGCCCAGCCCACCAGGTGCCAGAACGAGCCCACGAGGCACTGTCCAAGGATCAGCCCGAGGAAGAAGGGCATGGCCTGGCGGTACAGACGCACGCCGCCGTAGCGCAGGATCAGGCCCTTGATGATCCAGGCAAAGAGCAGGGGCATCCACACCAGGTTCATGCTCCACGAGCCCGAGATGGCGTAGCCGATGGGGTGGAACGGCCACCAGGGGAACTTGATACGCGCGATCATCAGCAGGGCGCAGAAGAGAAAACCCACCCCCATCGCTCCGTTGGCGACCCAGTTGGGGGGCTGGGGCTGGGTGATCCAGCCATTGAGGCGGTTGTAGGCCTCCCCGGAGAAGCCTGTTCCCCCGCGCATCTTGCCTGAGGCACCAAAGTCGTAGGCCAGGTGCAGGTAGGCCCAGAACGCGAAGAACGCCCCAAATGCGCCCGCCAAGACCAGCCCCACAAACATCGTCCGCTGGCTCAGCTTGACATCCTTGGCCGCCTTGAGCCCCTCGACCGCAAAGGGCATCGGGTGCGAGCGGTAGGCGCGGTTGAACCAGTAGAAGAAGTTGAGGATGGTCAGGTCCTGCCCGGAGAACGCCGGGGTGCCAAACGAGCGGGTCAGGATATGGTCGGGGCCGGAGAAGTGCAGGTCATGGACCGGCGGGCCCAGCTCCGCGCGGATGCGACCCACGGCGAGGGCCAGCGCGATATAGAGAAAGAACGCGGCAAACGAGACCAGCGGCGAGAGTCCCATCCAGGCAAAGAAGGCCACCAGCGCCACAAAGCCTAGCAGGAACCCGATCAGCGCCTGGCGGTAGCTCAGCGCCTCCTGGGAGTCGTCGAGGTCTGTCTTCTCCTTCCAGATACTCTTCCACATCTGCCCGAAGTAGCTGCGCCCGTTCCAGAGCAGGAAGACCAGGATGGCGATATAGCCACCAAAGGCCTGCTCGCGCACAAACGGGAAGTCTGGTGTCACATCCCAGGCCATGAGCCGCGAGAGGATCAGCTGCGCCTTCCAGAACAGATAGAAGAACCAGCACGAGAAGAGCAGATCGAGCGGCAGGAGATACCCCAGCCCCACTGCAAAGGGATAGAACGAGTAGCACGTAAAGCCTGCCGCATTGAAGGGCGAGGTCGCGAAGATCCCCGTGCCGTCCACATCCGTGTGCTGGAGGTTGATCTTAGGGAGCTGCGGATAGAGCGATGCCAGCCCATTGAGGATCTCGACCGAGGCTACCAGCCCAAAGCCAACCCAGAAGAGCTTGTTGTTCCAGATGGTCTCTTTCTTCTGCTCGGTGAGCTGGAGCGGGAGCTCGATCACGGGGAAGGGGAGGCGCTCGCGGTCCTGCCAGCCCTGGCGCATGAGCACCGAGAGGCAGAGCATGGTCCAGAACAGCACCGCGACAAAGCCGGTCCAGAGCAGCACCGGGGTCTTCCAGGCGGCGAGATGCTCGGGGGTGTAGAGGGTGGAGTGGCCCTGGTAGAAGAGCTTGAGCGCCTCTTTCTCCGCGGGGGTATCGCCCACCATCACCGCCTTGGGCAGATAGGGGCCAAAGCGCTCCAGCCAGTTGTTGGTGGCGTTGCCCATCTGGTAGGGGTGGGCCAGCATCGGCAGCAGCGCCGAGCACATGTCCTGCCCCGCCAGTGCGCCGCCCACCGCGACCATGGCGTAGATCTGGAGGATCTCCGCCTGGGAGAGCGCGAGCTTGGGGGCAAAGCGCCGTAGCGGCCAGTTAAAGAGTAGCACGAGGCTCAGCAAGAACAGCGCATTGGCAAAGAGAGAGATCGTGGAGAAGTACGGCCCCTGCCCGACACGCTCCGCGCGGATGACCCAGAACGCATTGAGCAGGATAAGAACCAGCGCAATTGGAAAGGTCAGTAACCAGCGAACACGCACCGAGGGCGTTGAGTCTGCCATAGCGTCTAAGAGTTCGTGGAGCGGCACTGAAATTCCTGCTTTTTTATTGTAAGGATACTTTAGAAATTTTTGAGCGTGGTATACTCCTATCAACGCTGAGGAGCGCTGCAACCCGCGAGAGCGGACCAGGCTCAGCTATAGAACCGCGCTCACCTTGAGTCCACCAAGGTGGGCTTTTTCTTTGTACCGTGACGGTAAACGTCCGGCTTTGGGGCGTCGTGCCTCCGCCGCCTCGCTTCGCTCGGAAATTTACCGACGAGGAACGAGGAGGCGGCCGAAGGCCCCATAGCCGCACGATTTCCGTGCTGGCGCGTCCGCGCCCGTGTCGTACCAAGAATTTTTGTGAGAAAATTATGTCCGAGACCAAGACGGAAACCAAGACCCTCGCCACCGACTTTATCGTGGCCGATCTCTCCCTGGCCGACTGGGGCCGCAAGGAGATCGCGATCGCCGAGACCGAGATGCCCGGCCTGATGGCGATTCGCAAGGAGTACGCCGCTAGCCAGCCGCTCAAGGGCGCACGCATCACCGGCTCGCTGCACATGACTATCCAGACCGCCGTGCTGATCCAGACCTTGGAGGCGCTCGGAGCGCAGGTGCGCTGGGCGAGCTGTAATATCTTCTCGACCCAGGACCACGCCGCCGCCGCCATTGCCTACGGTGGCACCCCGGTCTTTGCCAAGAAGGGGGAGACCCTCGAAGAGTACTGGGACTACACCCACAAGATCTTTGAGTGGACCGACGGTGGCTTCACCAACATGATCCTCGACGATGGCGGGGATGCGACCCTGCTGCTGCACCTGGGCACCAAGGCCGAGTCCGATCTCTCCGTGCTGGACAACCCCAGCTCCGAGGAGGAGACCATCCTCTACGCCAGCATTAAGGCCAAGCTCGCCACCGACCCGACCTGGTACTCGACCCGGCTGGCCGAGGTGCGCGGTGTCACGGAGGAGACCACGACCGGAGTCCACCGCCTGCTGGAGATGAGCCGCAAGGGCGACCTGAAGCTGCGTGCCTTCAATGTCAACGACTCCGTGACCAAGTCCAAGTTCGATAACCTCTACGGCTGCCGTGAGAGCCTTGTCGATGGCATCAAGCGCGCCACCGATGTGATGATCGCCGGAAAAGTGGCCGTGGTCTGTGGCTACGGCGATGTGGGCAAGGGAAGCGCCCAGGCTCTGCGCGCCCTCTCCGCCCAGGTCTGGGTGACCGAGATCGACCCCATCAATGCGCTTCAAGCCGCGATGGAGGGCTACCGTGTCGTGACCATGGAGTACGCCGCCGACAAGGCCGATATCTTTGTGACCACGACGGGCAATAAGAGTGTCATCACCCGCGCCCACATGGACAACATGAAGGACCAGGCCATTGTCTGCAACATCGGGCACTTCGACAACGAGATCGATGTCGCGGGCCTGGAGAGCCTGGAGTGGGAGGAGATCAAGCCACAGGTCGATCACGTGATCTGGCCCGACGGCAAGCGCATCATCCTGCTGGCCAAGGGGCGCCTCGTCAATCTGGGCTGTGGCACCGGGCACCCGAGCTACGTCATGTCGTCCAGCTTCGCCAACCAGACCCTGGCGCAGATCGAGCTCTGGCAGCACCCCGACAAGTACGAGGTCGGCCAGGTCTATGTGCTCCCGAAGCACCTCGATGAGAAGGTCGCCCGCCTCCAGCTCTCCAAGCTCGGCGCGATGCTCACCGAGCTCACCCCGGAGCAGGCCGCCTATATCGGCGTCAAGCAAGAAGGCCCCTACAAGCCCGACACTTATCGGTACTAGGAACCTCTCCCACCCCCAGCCCCTCCCTCCCCTAAAGGCAAAGGAGGGGTATTTTTGTATCTATTCCAGTCCTAGTACAACCCCACGGAATCCAAGCTCATAGCTACGATGCTTTTGGCCGTAGAACGGAGAGCGTTTTGTTCGCCAGTCAGGGCCGCGTGTCGCCCGTGAAATCATGGGGGGAGGCGCGGCCTCTTTGGCTTTGATCTCCCGAGCGATCTCTTCAGCAACGAGGCGAATCTCTTCCTCGTCTGGTTCTGTGAGCTCATCACCCATGATGACATCGCAGGGATACTCTTCCCGAAAAGCCTGCCACTCCGCTTCAATCTGAGCCGCCGTAATCTCATCCAACGCATCTTGGCACCATTCGTAGATGCCAGATCCAATATGGAATTTGTTTACCGCTAGCTCCCATTGCTGCGTGGTGGGGAGTATCATTCCAGCCCACTGAAGATACGCCTGAGCATCTTCCCAACTGACCCCGACAACAAAACGATCTTTGTGAGCCATCCCACCGCCAACTTTCATGCTCCACGGGACAGAGAAGTTGGTGGCCTCACAAAACTCTTCCCACATAGCCACGGTGACAGGCACTCTACCGATATAAAACGCACTGTCACAATCAAGGGGAACGCTGACAAGCTTTGATTTATATTGTTCCAAGGTTCTCGGAGCGGAAAAGAAACTCATAGGCTACTTTCTCCCTCGTCGTCAAAGGGAAAAAGGCGCTCTAGTCTTTGGAGACGGTGCTCCATCTGCTCTAGCTCTCTTCGGAGTTCCTGGTGCGTTCGTCGTTCAAGGCGGCGCTCTTGCGCACGGAAACGCTGACGAATCAGAGGAGGGCGATTCAGATGGAGAAGATGGATCTGACGCTCTCCTGCTGGGGTAAGGGCAGTGAGGTATCCATCGGATTCTAGGCGCAAATTGGGATCGTCGGGCCAGTAATCCCCTTTGAAAGCGTTGCAGGCGAAGCAACAGTAAACCAGATTTTCGCGAGTATCCTGCCCTTGGGAGGCGACGGGCTGAAAGTGATCCAGGGTCAGCGCGGAGCCAACATCCTCTTCACAAACCCCACAGTAGCCACAACAGGCTCCATAAAGAGAACGTATCTCGCGACGTAGCCGGGCAGAGATCATGCGGCTTTGAGGAGCTGGGCGATCTCCGCATCTATCCGTCGCCGTCGTCGCTGAGCCACTTTCCAGGCATCTTCCAGGTTTTTGACGATGGCAGTCTTCTCTGCCAGGAGGCTCTCCAGACGCAGGTTACGCTCGCGTAGCTCGGCTGTCTCCGCTTCCATCCGATCGCTTGCTGCATCTAGGAGGGCATCGAACTCAGCAACGATTTTTTCGGTTTCGGGCATCAGATTCTCCGAGAGAGGGTTCAACAAGGGAAGAGTTTTTCCCTTCCCAACTTACCGCCACCGGGGAGAGAGCTATCTTCGGGTGCCGGGAAACTCGTAGTCCGGGTGGGCTTTGTGCAGCGCGTCGTTGTACTTTCGTGCGGCCCAAGGGACAAAAAGATGATCCGGGCCGGTCGCTGTCGCGTGGCAGGAGACACAGTTGGCGAGCTTTCCCTTCGCCAGGGGGCCGCCTTTCTCCCGGATGAAGAACTCCCAGTCGCCGCTGGCCGGGTTGTAGCCCGCCTCGCGCTTGATCATCCCCGCCACGCCCCCGAGCGAGTACTTGTCCTTCACCAGAACCGCTCCGGGTGGAAAAGTTGTGGCACCTGTCTTGAGGGCCTTCTCGGCGAGAGCATTGCTCAGCACGTTGATAACAGAGGAGGCATGGGGGCCACTGAGTTTTTCCGCGGCGGCGATCTCTTCGGGTAAAGGGCCGCGGCATAGCAGGGTCAGTACTTTATTGACGTGACGGTCTTTCTCCAAGACGCGGTAGCCGGAGTAGGCTTGTAGCACTTGCTCCGGGGTGGGGAGTGATGTAACTGGGGTAGGTCGCGGTGTAGGGGGCCTCTGGGAGAGCACCAGCACTCCTAGCCCCAACCCAACTCCCCCAACAACAATGTTTCCGATCAGACGCGGTATCATAGCGGCCTCCTAACCTGTAGTGTACCGCTTTAGCAAGGGGGACTACGGCAAGACGTGGGCGACGGCGGCGTTGGTGCCGATGGAGCAGGTGGGGTCGGTATCGAGGTTGTTGACGGTGTAGGTGCCGCCCGAGGGGCACGTGGGGGTGTTTCCCTTGATGTAGGTAGTCGAGCCGTTGCCACAGAATACCGAGAGGGCGGGCATGGTGGAGCCGGCGCTGAGGTGGTTGTCCATCGCGTACTGCTGCTTGGCAGAGTCGATCTGGCGGAGGTTGCGGACACACGAGCGCCCTTGTGACGACGCGCGCGCACGGATGAAGTTGGGAATCGCGATCGTCATCAGGACCGTGACAATGAGGATCGCTACCATGATCTCAATCAGGGTAAAGGCATTTCGGGCACGTTTCACACCGAGATTGTCGGTGTGAAACGTATTTTCCCTTAGCGCACGAAGTCGGACAGCAGCTGCGGCGTTGCCGTGTCGAAGCCGACCACATCTAAGCACCCACCATCGCTGGGATCGGCGATAGAGAAGCGATTGCTCACCATCCCCACGACGATTAGCTTGGCGGGGATGCCCATGGCCTGTCGGTAGTCGCGCAGGGCCTGCACCGGGTGCACCTTCCCGTGCCAGGTCTCCGAGTCCGTGTAGACCACGAAGGCATCGGCTTTCACCTGATTCTCCTTCGCCCAGAGCATCGGCTGGGCGCAGTCCGTGCTGCCAAACGGCAGGTTCGAGATGCCGCGAACCACATCATCGAGCCGCTGGCGGGGCGTGATTCTCAGCTCGGTCAGCTTGTCCTGGAACGCCACCATTCGGTAGTTGTCCTCGGTCGCCGCCGTGATCAGTGCCATCGCCGCCGACGCATCGCGCGGGGTGAGGCCGGGGATTCCTGCGATATCGCCAAAGCTCATCGAGCCCGAGACATCCAGTGCCAGCACCCAGCGCCTCTTGGTCGCCTCGACATTGCCGAAGCTCGCGTAGAACGCTGCATCCAGCGCATCCACCAGCTTGCCCACCGGCTTCCAGGTGCTACTCCCACGGACGCCCTTGCCCGACCCGTAGGTCTTGAGCGCCGCCAGCACCGCGATCGGATGAACCCGTGCCTTCTTCAGCGAGTCGGGGTTGGTCAGCCGCTCGCTGACGGCCTTGACCTGCTCGCTGTCCTCGAAGATGCCCACGCGGGTCAGGGTCGCCAGGTTCCGTAGCAGCGCCGTGAGCGGCATCCCACTTGCCAGCAGCGCCTCCCACACCGACTTCTCGGTCAGGAACGGGGTAGGGATCGCCTCGCGTGGCAGGTTGGTGTCACGGATCAGCCCCACAAGCTCCGCGGCTGTCTCCGCACGCTTCGCCTGCTCGAAGGCCGCGACCAGCGCGGGGATATTTTCCCCTGCACTTCCCTGCGTGATCCAGTGGTAGAGCGCCTTCTTCTGCTCGTTCTCCGGCTTGGGGTGACTCAGACGCAGCAGATCCCGGTGGCTCCAGCCATCGCGCTGCTGGTACTTGACCGCCTGGTAGGCCAGTGCATCGGCATCCTTCTGGGCGTACCACGCCCCGACGGCGTTGCGTAGCCCACGACCCCAGCCGCGCATGCCATCGACAAACTGCGCGAAGTGGAAGAGATGTGTCCCGGTCCGGCAGACGGTCGGTAGGGCGGCCAGTGCGGCAGCGCGTGTCTTGTCGTCGCCCTCCGCCGCCGCGATCGCCAGCGCAAAGATCGCCGGATCGTTCTTGGGTGCCCGGCCCGAGTCGGAGACCCGCGCAATGGTCTTCACCGCACGCAGACCGTCGGCCTGGACGCATGCCTGGACTGCCTGCGCGTTGTCTATTGTCAGCTTCTGCTCGCTGGCGTAGTACGAGCCGCCCTCAGAACCCAAGATCAAGAATCGCTCTAGCTGTGTCCAGCAGTCCACCGGGAAGCTGTAGCCCCCCGCCGAGTTGAGCACCTGCTTGGTGCCGGGAATCGGCTGGCTCTGCGGCGTCGCGTTCTTGTTTAAGATGTTCTTTAGGTAGCTCATTTTGTGTTTTCTCCTCGCGATTTCCCCCCTAACCCCCGCCCGGCGGGGGGACAATAAGGTAGGGAGTATTGGGAAATGTTTTTATGGCCGGCACGGCCTTCGTAGCGCGTAGCGCTCTCCAGTCCCGCCCCTCCAACGGGCGGGAAAAACAGGGGTGACAGGACTCGAACCTGCAACCTTTGGATTTGGAGTCCACTGCGCTACCATTGCGCCACACCCCTAGGAGATTTTGAAAGAAGGCAGAACGGGCAAGGAGCGCCGTCGGAGCTGTGTTTGGCTGGCAGGTTTTTCCGCTTGCGCGAAGACCAGCCGGTGTTGGCTTGATCAGATAACCCGATGGCTACGGCCCGTTCTTAAATTTTCCGCGATAGGAGCGGTGGGACTCGAACCCACGACCCGGCGATGAGAAATCGATAACCGTCACCTTCGGCCCGGCACTGCAACCAGGCAAGGGGCGGAAACGGAATTCCTGCTCTACCCAACTGAGCTACGCTCCTACAAAAACAACCGCAGCGGGCATTGAAAATACCCGGCTCCCCGAAAGGAGCGTCCCGAGGACGCGCAGGCGGCGTATCCCTCTGCGTCCTCGGGACGCTCCCTCTTCTTAGCCGAGGACTTTCAGCCCCCGGCAAGGGTGAAACAGGCGCGAAGGTGGGACTTGAACCCACGCTCTCCAGATTATGAGACTGGCGACTTAACCGCTTGTCCACTTCGCAGCAGTGCCCGCGGCGTGTCAACCACTGGCGAGAGCAATATCGCAGGGTTTTATGTCCGTGCTAAAATAGTCCATGAAAAAAATCAGCCGACGAGAGATGGTAACGGGAGCCGCCGTGGCGGCGGTGGGGGCGCTGGCGGGCGAGGCCGAGGCGCAGGAGACCGCAAAGAGTGAGAAGCTGACCACGGGCGAGCTCGCGGCTGCCGATAGGCTGATTGGGCGAGAGACCACGGAGGCGGAGCGGGCGCAGCTTCTGACGGGGATGCCAGGGTTCCAGCAGAGCCTCAAGGCCGTACGTACCAGCGCGCTGATCGGGCAGCTCCCACCCGCCTTTCACTTCAACCCGGTGATCGCGGGGGTGACCCTGCCCACGGGCAAGAGCGAGGTCAAGCTCTCCAAGGCCAAGACTCCCAAGTTTGAGGGCGATCTCAAGAGCCTGGCCTTTGCCAGTGTCGCGACCCTCACGCGCCTCTTGGTGACCAAGAAGCTCACCAGTGTCCAGCTCACAGAGATGTATTTGGAGCGGCTGCGCACCTACGGCCCGCGCCTCTTGTGCGTGGTCTCGCTTCTGGAGGACACGGCGCGGGAGCAGGCTGAGCAGGCCGATAAGGAAATCGCGGCGGGCAAGTGGCGCGGGCCGCTGCATGGGATTCCCTACGGGCTCAAGGACCTCTTTTTTGTGAAGGGCACCCGCACCACCTTTGGCGCGCCGCCCTATAAAAACCAGACCCTGGAGGGGCTTGAGGCGACGGTCGCGACGCGCCTGCGTGACGCCGGGGCGGTGCTCTGTGCCAAGTTCTCGATGGGGGAGCTGGCGATGGGCGATGTCTGGTTTGGCGGGATCACGCGCAACCCGTGGGACGTCACCCGGGGCTCGTCGGGGTCGTCGGCGGGCTCGGCGAGCGCGGTGGCGGCGGGGCTGGTGGGCTTTGCCATTGGCACCGAGACCTACGGGAGCATCGTCTCCCCGAGCCGTGAGTGCGGCGCGACCGGCCTGCGCCCCACCTTTGGCCGGGTCTCCCGCCACGGCGCGATGGCCCTCTCCTGGACCATGGACAAGATCGGCCCGATCTGCCGCAGTGTCGAGGACTGTGCGCTGGTCTTTGCGGCGATCCACGGCCCCGATGGCCACGACGACAGTGTCTTGGAGAACATTCCCTTTAGCTGGCGGCCCGAGAGCAAGCTCTCCGCGCTCCGGGTGGGCTTCGATGAGGCGGGCTTTGAGCGGGCGAGTGGGGCGCAAAAAGAAGTGCTGACCGTGCTCCGAGGGCTGGGAGTCGTGCCCAAGCCCGTCAAGCTCCCCAAGCTGGACCCCGCGTACGGGGCGATCCCGGGCCTGACCATTCATGCGGAGGGGGCGGCGGCGTTTGCGGAGCTAGCGGCCTCGGGGGGACTGCGGGAGCTGGTGCAGCAGGGCAACAACGCTTGGCCCAATACGTTCCGTGAGGGCGCACTCGTCCCCGCCGCCGACTACCTCCAAGCCCAGCGTGTTCGTCGCCGGCTCCAGCAAGAGATGGTCGCCGCGCTCAGTGCGGTCGATGTCTACGTCACACCCGCGGGGAGTGCGCCCAGCATCACCTACACCAACCTCACAGGGCACCCCACCCTGCTTACCCGCTGCGGCAAGAGCGAGCGCGGCCTCCCAATCTCAATCGAGTTCACGGGGAACCTCTTCCGCGAGGAGGCGATCTTGCGCCTCGCCTTCGCCTACGAGCAAGCAACCGAGTGGCATACCCAGTGGCCCGCTGTGGAAAATCTCCCAGTCGAGCCTCCCGCCCTCAAACGCTGATTTTAGGGAACATCCTTCTGCCTCTCTGCGACAAATACACCGGATGAAAGGTAGAAGGAATGAATAAAGTGATGGAGCTGCTCTCTACTAAAGGCGTAGAACTTGGTCAGCAGCTGTTGATGGCATTTTTAGCATTTATTGTAGGGCGCTGGGTCATTGGTATGGCAGGGAAGCTCCTGACAACCTCGATGTCGCGCCAGAAAATCGACTCCACCCTGACACAGTACGCCGTTTCTGTGGTTACAGGGGTCTTAAATATCATCTTGGTGATCTCGATTTTGGGAATCCTCGGAATCCAGACCACGAGTTTTGCCGCACTTCTTGCCGCTGCCGGTCTTGCCGTCGGCACCGCGATGAGCGGCCTGCTCTCCAACTTTGCCTCAGGGGTCTTTCTGATGGTACTGCGCCCCTTCAAGGTGGGAGACTTTATCAGCGCGGGGGGGATCACGGGCACGGTGACCGAGATTGGGATCTTCGCTAGTAAGATCAACACCCCGGACAATGTCCTAACAGTCGTGGGCAATGGCAAGATTTTTGCGGATAACATCCAAAACTTCTCCCACAATGCCTACCGCCGTGTGGACCTCACGCGCCACTTCGGTGCGGATGCCAATCTCCCAATGATTGCCTCGGAGCTACAGCAACGCCTGCTGGCGATCCCAAATGTCTTGAGTGAGCCTGCACCCAATATCGAGATTCTGGAGTTTCGTGCCGGGGGGCCACTGCTGGCCATTCGTCCCTACTGTCACAACGATAGCTACTGGCAGGTCTACTTCGACTCCAACAAGGCGATCTTGGCCTACTGTGACGAGAAGGGCTTCGCCGCTCCCGAGCAGGCTGTAGTGGTGCGCCAGCACTAGCCTTCAGGCACCCTGCGAGAGCTGAGCCGGGTGGAGGGTCTCTCCGCCCGGTCTTGCATTTTTTTTGTTCAGGTTGTTTAATATCTCTACCCAATCGGTTGGGGGAAAACTTCATTCTATGGAAGAGCCTGGACGTCGCCGCTCCGTGCGGCTTGAAGATATCGCTCAGCGTGTCGGAGTCTCCCGCTCGGAGGTCTCGCGCGTGCTCAACAACCGCCTACGCGAGGGCCGCAGTGTTGGGGTGGAGAAGCAGCAGCACATCCGGCGTGTGGCGCAAGAGCTGGGCTACCAGCCCAACAAGGCCGCGCAGAACCTTGCCCAAGGCCGCACCGATACGATTGGGCTGGTGGTCGAGCCGGGAGGGGACTACGAGCTCTCGCCGCACTACCATGAGATTATCGGGGCCCTCACCGGAACCCTGAGCGAGTTTGGCCTCCAGCTCCTGCTCCACTCCTGGAAAGACAATGCCGCTGACTCCTTGGCCCAGCTCGCCCGTGCCCGGAGCTGCGATCTTCTGGTGCTCACGGACATGCGCACCGACGATCCCCGGCCGGCGCTGCTACGGGCGATGAACCAGCCCTTTGTGATCCGTGGGACGGCGCTGGAGCCCGAGAGTCTCGCGGTGGGGATGGACAACCACGCCGTGGGAAAGCTTGCGGTCGAGTACCTGGCAGGCTGGGGGCACCGCCGGATCTTTTTCCAGAATATTGGACGGGACTTTCGGGCGGGAGAGGGGCGCTACCAAGGCTACCTGGACGCTTGCAGGGGACTGGGCCTGGAGCAGAGCGCGCGCTACGAAGATCGTGTCTGGGGAGAAGAGGGACTCTATGCCTACACCCGCTCCCTCTTCACCCAGCCCGACCCGCCGACGGCGATCTTTGCCTCCGATGAGCTGGGGGCGCTGGGGGTACTGCGCGCCCTGAGTGATCTGGGGAAGCGTGTCCCCGAGGATGTCTCCGTGCTCACCTGTCTGAACGCGCGGTTCATGCGCCGCATCCTGCCGACCACCACCACGATCCTAGTCCGACAGCACGAGGTTGCCGCAGAGGTGGGGCGCACGGTGGGGCGGCTCCTGAGCGGTGAGCCGGTCGAGCGCAAGCAGTACTACCTCTCCCCCCTCCTGGAGGAGCGCGGCTCCTGTGCACCACCGGCTGCTTAGGCTACAATAGCCCATGCACATTCTCTGTATTGGCGCCCACCCCGACGACAACGAGCTCAATGTGGGGGGGCTGGCCACCCGCCTGCGCCGTCGCGGCGACTCGGTAAAGTTTGTCTCGGTGACCAATGGCGATAAAGGGCACTTCGCCGATGAGTACAAGATCGCCCCTGAGGCGCTGGCGGCCCGGCGGCTGATCGAGGCCCAAGAGGCGGCGGCGGTGATTGGAGCGAGCTACGAGACCCTGGGCGTGCACGACGGCGAGGTCTATGTCGATCTACCCAGCACCGAGGCGATGGTGCGCTGCCTGCGCCGCTTTGGCGAGCCCGGCAAGGGCCCCGATCTCGTGCTCTTCAACCGCCCCCTCGACTACCACCGGGACCACCGCTACACCGCTCAGCTTGTCTTAGACGCCACCTACATGCTCACCGTCCCGCTGATGTGCCCCGATACGCGCCACCTGGACCGCATGCCGGTCTTTGCTTATTGGTACGACGATTTCAAAGACATCCAGCCCTTTGTCGCCGAGATTCAGGTGCCGATCGACGACTGCCTCGATGAGAAGACCCACATGGTCTGCCACCATGAGTCGCAGTTTTTTGAGTGGCTCCCCTACAATGCCGGTGTTCTCCACGAAGTCCCCGCCGATGAGGCGGGCCGCCGTGCCCGTGTGCGAAGGATTGTCGAGCGCCGCGGTGCCTACCGCGCCGAGCGCTCCGCCGCCGCTCGAATCAAGGGGGGCACCTGCCAGCACGCCGAGGCCTTTCGGGTCTGTGAGTACGGCCGCCAGCCCGAAGGCGACGAGCTACGGCACCTTTTTGGGCTGGACTGAGCCTTCGTCGTTTTGCTCCGCTTCCTTGATGGTCACGGTGAGCTTGAGCAGAGGCATGGTAGCTCGCATTGCACGGCCGCCTCCCCCAAAACCGCCGAATCCCCCCGCGCCGCCACCGAGCGCGCCTGTCTGTGCACCAGGTTTTTGCACCGCACGCGTAGCGGGCTCCTGGTCGCTACCGGGCCGGCTATTCGTGACGGGTGGGGTCTCGGTGAGGGCACCAAGGGCCTTCATGCGCTCTAGTAGCGGCTCTCGTCCTGAGGCGGACACACGCAGCTCTAGCTCGGGGCTCTCGCTACTGAGGTCCACCTCCAGCTCCGCCGCGAGCTTCCGAAGCGCCTCTTGGGTCTCGGCTTTCTTCCCCTTGGGAACGGTGAGCGTGTAGGCTGTCGGGGGGGCGAGTTTTGCCTTTGCGCCAAAGCCTCCTCCAAAACCAGAAGCGCCTCTCGCGATTGCTTGCTCGGACCTTTTGTCGGAACTGTCCTTCTTTGCCATTCCCAAGCTCTCGTTTCCCGCTTGGTCAGGACTGAGCGAGGGCTCGGGGAGATGGATATACCGCCTCTCGCTGTTGGATCGGAGCTTGAGCTGCTCCGCGGTGGAGGCCGCCAGTGCTTGCTCCCCGGCCCGCGCGGTGTCTAGCTCCGCGCGGCGGGGCGCGGCGAGAGGAGGCTGAGGCAGGTTCGCCGCTTTTGGCGCGACCCTCTCGGCGTCTTCCTTGACCGGGGACACAGGTGCTGCGGGGCGGCTTGCGGAGGCTACGCCCGCAAGTGCCATCTGGGCGGTTTTCTTCTCAGGGAGGGCTGCTACGGCAGGCGCACCCATCCCGGTGTCTTGGGCGAGACTCTCCCCTGTGCTTTGTATTTGGGGAGCCACGGCGGGGCTGACAGTCTTTGCGACTTCGACGGCGGCACTCGTCTGCGGGGTAGCCGAGCCGGAGGTGCGCACCCAGAGCCAGGCGGCGCAGCCCATCGCCAGGACCCCGCTAAAGGCCGCCATGGGGCCAGGGCGACGCCAGAAAGGCAGAGAGAAGGGACGGGGCGCGGCTGACTCTGGGAGGCTGGCGAGGATGCGGGCGCGCAGAGCATCGGGGAGCGGTGCGGCCGCGGGCAAGGCCTCGACCAGTGTCGTGGAGAGCAGGCGGAGCCCCTCCAGCTCGCTCTGGCAGGCTGCGCAGTCGGTGAGGTGGCGCTCGACCGCCACGCGGCGGGCTGTGGGGAGCTCGCCATCGAGGTAGGCCTTCAGGTCCTCTTGCAAGGCGCTCTTACACTCAGGCACGGACGTAGCCCTCCAGCTGGACGCGGAGCTTGCGAAACGCATGAAAGAGCCGCGACTTGACGGTCCCCACGGGCACCCCCAGCGCGGTGGCGCACTCGCTGTAGGTGAGGCCGTGGAGCTCGTGCAGCACGACAATCTGGCGGTGCTCTTCGGTAAGCGTGCCCAGGGCCGTCTCCAAAGTCCGCGCCAGCTCTTTACGGGCAGCGGCACGCTCGGGGGCATCGGTCTCGGAGGCGGCCAGCGGGAGGTCGTCGTAGGGGACGCTCTCCGGTTTCTGACGGGCACGGTGTTTCAGGCAGTGGTTCATGGCAACCCGGTAGATGAAGGTCGAGAGGGCGGCCTCTCCCCGGAACTTGGGCAGGCTGGCATGCAGCGCCACAAAGATCTCCTGGGTGAGGTCGTCGGCGTCGGCGTCACAGCGGGCGTAGCGACGTGCAAGCCCATGGACTCGTCCTCCGAACGTGTCCAGGAGCCAAGCAAACGCCGCTGCATCGCCACGACGCAGTCCCGCGATCCAGCGGGCCTCCTCCGATTTCATCGTCGCTTCTTTTGTACCAGAAAGCCGCCTGAGGGTTCAAAAGATTCTCCGTGCTGAGGAATCTTTAGCTGTCCCGCCGCTGCCGTGCGAGCCCGAGGCCAGCCACTCCCAAGGCGAGCAAGCCCAGTGTCCCCGGCTCGGGTGCAGACGACGAGAGCGTGACAATGCTAAAGTGGCGGAAGCTCGCACCCACCTGATTCAGGATGCTCGTGGTGGTGTTGGTGGTCGTGTTGATACGCTCCAGCCGGGTCCCCGCCGAGTAGATCAGCTCGCCATTGCCCAGCTCCCAGACACCGCGGACACCCAGCCCGGGCGCGTAGGTCGCCACTTGGGTCCCGCTGTTGACCCCCGTGTACTCGTAGATCGCTGTGGGAAGCGAGAAGCCCGAGACCACGAGGTTGCCATTGCTACGGGTGACAAGCTGCTGGGGGAAGTTGAGCTCCGTGCTGCCGTTGGAGTTGTAGTACTTGCCCAGGTAGGTTCCGCTCAGGTCAAAGCGCTCAATATCGTCGCTGGTGCTATCGGTGATCAGCACATCGTTTGTCCGAAACAGAATATTCCAGGGAGACGCACTCGCCGTCGGAAGGGTAGCAAAGGTCGAGAGAGTGTTGGTGGTCAGGTCGTAGCGCTGGACGGTTCCCGCGAGGGTGCCGCCTCCGACAGAGATATAGAGGCTTCCCCCCCGGACGGCGATTCCTCGCAGGTTGCTAATTCCCTGCGCGGAGCCCACCACGGTTCCGAGAAATGCCCCGCTGTAGCTGTACTCCCGCACGGAGTTGACCACCTGATCGCTCACCAATATGGTCCCCCGCCCGCTATCAATTGCCTGGATCGGGGTGGTGAAGTTCAGGTCCGTGATGAAGTTCGCATTGATAATCGCTCCAGTGTTGGGGTCCAGGGCCAGGATGCGGTCGTTGCCGGAGTCAGGGACCAAGAGATAGGTCTGGGCATGGGCGATCCCGGCAAGGGTGAGCAGAGGGAGCAGGACAAGAAAGCGCTTGAGTGTTGACATGCCCGCAATAGTACTTAATTCTCTGTGGAATTAGCAAGCTCAAGCCACCTGGCGATAAGGACAAAGAATGAGTTTCGAGCAAGACCTAGCACGAGGCCGTGGCCGCGCGGTGCTTTTCCTACAAAGCGCCGACCAGGCCACTCGTGAGCGCTACCGTGAGCCGATTCTCCACGCCTGCTGCAACAACTACGCCTACGATACTCAGATTGAAGGGAGCCGTGATGCCTATCTTCTGGACATGCTGGAAGTCACCAAAGATATTGCTTGGTATACCCCCCACCTCCGTGCCGCTTTCTACGATCCCACTCTCGACACCGATCAGCTCTTTGGCCTCTGCACTCGGCTCCACCAGCGTGGGCACGCCGATTTCACGACTGACCTCTACGCTGCCGCCGAGCAACTTGCCGCACAGGGAAACTACGACTGGGACGATAAGCTGCTTGCCTTGGGAGATGCAAAAACCTGGCAGCATATTGCAGTGCTCTTGGGCACCTACCCGCTGCCCGAGGACGAGGACTGGCGTCTGGACTACCTCTACGAGGAGGCGCAGAAACTTCTCGGACGGCGTGTTGCACGTCATGCTGCGCCGCGTGACGTCATCTTTGCGATCCTTGCGCTACGGTTTCAGCGGCGACGGGAACGGAAGCGCAATAGGACCACCTATCGTGCGCCCGATCTAAGCGAGCCGATGCCAAAAAACACCGAGGCACTCAAGCGCTGGCTCATTCGTTTTCGCAATCGGCCTTTCCCCGGTGATCCTGCCGATCTGATTGCCCTCACCTACCACGAGAACCCGTATGTTACTTGGCGCGCGATGCTTGCCCTCGGAAACCTCACCGATCCACGCATCCGTACCCGTGCTCTTGAAGCTCTCGCCGACCCCGAGGAAGCACTCTACCCCGCCGCTGTCCGACTCCTCGCACGCAACACAGATGCACGTGACCTTGTGCTTCTGACAGGGCTTTTCCGCGATATACAGGCGCGCAACGAAGAAAGCCAAGTCTACACCTTTAGTGTCCACTTCCGCGACTACGCCAAAGGCAACCCTGAGCTACCACTCACACCGCTCCTGCTCAGCATCTACGAAAACACTCCTAGCTCTTTCACTCGCCGTACCTATGTTGAGCTTCTCCTGTCGCGCAACGACGCACCCCCTTGGCTCCTGACAGAGTGTCGCTACGACTGCGACGAAGAAACCCGCTCCCATGTCGCGGAGCGACTTTGAGGCCGCGGGCCAGCAGGGCAAGGCCCGGTGTCCGCCTCGTTCACGAGGTCCGGGGGCGGGGCGGGTTGTAGAGATAGAGCGTCCCGATCTGCCGGTAGCCGACCGTCGGGTAGAGCAGGGCACCGCTGTGGCTGGCGAGCAAGACACTCGCCGTCGCGCCGCAGGCTCTATCGTCGGCGAGCATCTGTGCCAGCAGGGCGCGGGCGATTCCCTGGCGGCGGTAGGCGGGGAGGACAAACATGCTATGGCACCAGCCGCATCCCGCCGCCGCGACACGGCTCACCCAGCCGACAAGCTGCGGCACGGCCGTGTCTTCGGCGATATAGCCGCGCATCGGAGGCGGGTCTTGCGTCAGAAACTCCGGGAGGAGCTGCCGTCGCCCTGCCGCCTTGGTGAGCGCATCGAGCTGCTCGGGGGTGGTCACCGGGCTCACCGGAAACGGTGTGGTGTGCGTGGGCAGGGCGGCGAGGTCATGGACAAAGAACGGCTCCGTGGAGCCCAGGCGGTAGCCCAGCGCCTTGAACTCCGCGCGCATCGCTCTATCGTCGGTGCCCTCGGGGAGCAAGTAGCAGATGAGGTAGCGTCCCTGAGCGTGTGCCTGCGCGAGCCGATCCACTTCCAGGGGGGGGAGCTCCCAGGCGATCAGCTCCTCGTTGCGGTAAGGGTCTCGGGGACGCTTGCGGGGCGCATCGTGGAGCCGCCAGAGGCTTGGGCCGAGGCGCTCGGCGACAAACGGGTGCGTGAAGCTCCGCGTGACACAGAAGCCCTCCACAAAGACCTCAACCGCCTGCTCCAGGGAGAGCTTACTTGGTGACATTGAGGGTCAGGGGGGGGGCGGCGTGCGGGGAGAAGCGCAGCTCATCGACCACGGAGCGGGCGAGCAGGGTAAGGCGCACCTCACCGATCGCGGCAGTTCCCTCGGCTTTAAAGACCAGCTTGTGCTCGGACTGCTTCTCAGGGACCTCGGGGTTGGTGACACTCACCCCGGCGGGAAGCCCCGTGACAATCAGCGGAACCTTGGCATCGAAGCCCGGCTTGCGGGTCAGCTTGACCACGAGCTCCGCGGTCTGGCCCGCCTTGAGCTCCAGACGCTCGCTGGCAAGAGCGACAAGCAGGTCTGAGGGGCCGGTGACACTGGCGTAGGGCAGGGGAACGGGGCGGGTGGTGCGCTTGAGCTGATCGTTCTCCTTGACATACTCCTCTTGGAGCGCCTGTGCCCGCCGGGTGATACCCTGCGCCGTCCCGGTGACCTTCAGCGGGAGCGCGGGCGAGGGCATGGTCCCGGCGGCGGCGGTCAGAAAGAGTGTCACCTCGCTCTGCCCGCGGGGGATGAGGGGCGCGCCGACAAGCTGCACACCGGGGGGCAGGCCCTCGAAGCTCAGGGCGATCTCGCTATCGAGGCCGTATTGCCGGGTGGCGCTGACCGTGACCGGAATCCGATCCCCCGGCCCCACCGAGAGGCAGTCCGGGGCAACCCCGAGCGAGAACTGCGGCGCGGCGAGGGCGATTCGCAGGCGGTAGCCAAAGTCCGTCCCCGAGCGGCCGTTGAGATCGGTCACCTGGGCCGTGAACTCGCCATCGTGGGGGGCGGTGAAGGTGATAAACGGGTCTTTCCCATTCACATCGTCGCTGCGGAACTGCTCGCCACCGTCTTTGTTGTAGATCGTCAGCACGCCATCGAGCTTGGAGCCCAGGCGCGAGGCGAGCACCTCCAGCAGGAACACCTGGCCCTTGGTGGCAGCGAAGCGGAAGTTGTCTATGTCGGGGCGGTTAGGGGAAGGCGACAAGAGCTGCCCGTTGATGGTCACCGGCAGCGTGACCCGCTGGCCCTGCGCGATCGTGTCGTTGGGCTCGGCCTCAGTCACCTCGGGGTAGGGGCCAACATCGAGGCGCAGGCCGGGCATAAAGGGAAGGGGCTCGAAGGGCAGCTCCGCGGGCATGCTCATGGCCGTATCGGGGGCGGCCAGGTTGGTACCACTAAGCGTGAGATGTGTGGTCGTACCGACACGGCCCCCGAGCGGGAAGGCACTCGTGACCGCGGGGAGCTTACCGACACTCAGCCGGTAGTGGTGGTCGGCGCTGCCCTGGTAGCGCAGGTCCCGGACCAGCAGAAAGTACTCGCCGCTCTTGCGGGGGGTGAAGACAAAGCGGGCATCGGGGCGGGCGAGTGCACTGGCGGAGGCGACCTCATGGCCCTCGGTGTCGCGGAGCACCAGCACGGGCTCCATGGTCGCGGCGGCGCCCAGAGTGGGACCGGCTAGCGCCTCGGCGACAAAGGGCTCGTTGGCGGTGAGCGTCACTTTGTAGACATCGACATCCTCAGCCCCATCGCTCTTCGCGTTTACCGTCACCGGCCCCGTGAGCACTTGCGCGGTCTGGGGCGTGTTGTTGGGCTCTTTCTCCGCCACCTCCGGCCACTGCCCGACCGTCACGTAGCCCGGCTCCGAGATTCCCAAGGGGGTGGCGACTCGGAAGGCATAGCGTCCCAGCGCGAGGCCCGGCGCGAGCGCGAGGGTCGCAGTGAGCTTGCTCTCCGGGTTCTTCGCCCCTGCGGCGGGGGTCTCCGGCTTGAGCGCCGCGACCGTGATCCCCGGACTATCAAAGACCAGCGCCGTCCCGTAGCCGATATTCACCCCTGCGATTGCGAGCTCGACACTCGTCCCGCGCTGTCCCCCCGTCGGCACGACCGAGCGCACCTTGGGCCGCAGGGTCTGGGCCGTGGCCGGAAGCGTCACGAGCAAGGCACCAAGGATGCCCAGGACGGTAAACGTCCGGGCTCTAGGGCGTATTCGCGTGGACGGTAAACGTCCCGCTATAGGGCCTTCGGCCGCCTCCTCGTGCCTCGTCGGTAAAAATGGCCTTGGTGCTAGAAACTTGAGCGAAGCGAACGGCCGCAGGCCCCATTGCCCCACGTTCACCGTGCGGGAGAGTTTCATTTGGTGGAGAAGCTCCCTTCGAGTTTGTTGGGCTCCAGGCTCCAGAGAAAGACCTGGCCGTCGAAGGTGCCCGCCGCGAGGTGTTTTTTATCCGGGCTGAAGCGCACGGCGTAGCACCAGTCCTTGGGCTCGGTGAAGGCGACTGTCGTGCCGCCGTTGCCGACATTCCACACGCGGATCGTCTTATCCCCCGAGGCAGTCGCGGCGAGCTGGCCGTCGCTGCTGGTGGTCACCGCAAAGACCGTCGCGCCGTGTCCGCCGAAGTTGCGCACATGGCCCCCGCTCTCCGGGCCGATATTCCAGAGCTTGGCGAGCCTGTCGGTGCTGGCGCTCAGGAGCTGGCCGCCCGCGGTGAAGCAGACATCAGTGACGGGCTCCTCGTGGGCACCGATGGAGTAGAGGCGCTTGCCACTGGCGATATCCCAGAGCTTGACACTCTTGTCGTTGCCCGATGAGGCGAGGAGCTTGCCGCCGGGGGCAAACGCCACGCTAGAGACCGCATCGGCGTGGTCGCGGAGGGTCTGGCTGAGCTTGCCCGTGGCGGCCTCCCACAGCTTGACCGTCCGGTCTGCGCTGGCGGTGGCGATTAGCTTGCTATCGTTGGAGAAGGCCACCCCATTGACCGTGTCGGTGTGGTCGCCAAAGGTGCGGACCTCCTTGTCCTCCGCGACACTCCAGAGCCGCACCTGGCCCAGTGCCCCGGAGGCTCCGCCGCCTGCCGCCAGGAACTTTCCATCAGGCGAGAAGGCCAGCGAGCGCACGGTATCGAGGTGCCCGCTCCAGACCTTGGTCACCGTGCGGGTCGCCGGGTCGCAGAGCAGGACGCGCTGGTAGGTGCCCACCGCGAGGAGCTTGCCGTCGGGGGAGTAGGCCAGGGAGTTCACGGGGGCGGCTACAGAAAGCAGCTTGCCCACGGGCTTGGGTGCTGCGATCACGTTCGCGGCGGTTGCGGTCTTGGCGGTCGTGCTGGTCGTGCCCACCACCGCTGTATCAAGCTTTGCGCCGGCGTCCACCCAGCGCCGGATGGTGTCGATATCGGTTGCCCTGAGCCCCGAGCCAGGCGGCATGAGCGGCTTCTGTGCGCCCGTGAGCATGCGCACCAGGCGGCTCTGGTCGCTCTTGCCGGGGACAATGGCTACGCCCGCCTTGCCACCCTTCATCAGGGCGGTGTACGAGTCGACCGAGAAGCCTGCGGTGGGGAGCTGGGCGCTGTGGCACCCTAGGCAGGCAGTACGCAAGATCGGGACAACCTCTCGCTGAAACGAGGGCGGTGTTTTCGGGGGCGGCACCTGTGCTGCGGGCATAATAAACAGTATAACCGTTTTTGCCCCCGATTGGCACCGGCAGCAAAAACGGTTACACCGTGTCGCGAAGCTAGGCCCGACGGGCGCGCTTGAGCAGGCTCAGGGAGACAACTCCGATCAGGCTTGTGAACGCACAGTTGAGCAGCCACATCGTGCTGTGGTCGTAGAAGAGGGCTTTGATAATGCGGCCCTGCGAGTTCTCAAGATAGAACGTGCTGATCAGCGGCGAGAGGCAGTAGCTATTGACCCAGGCCGATGCGGGCTCGTCGTAGTTGCGGAAGCTCTCGGTGCTGAGCGGGAGGAAGTAGACCGCTGCGAGGATCGCAAACGAGAGGGCCATCACTCCCCAGCGGTTCTTGAGCTTCTGGGAGAGCAGGAGGGTCAGGCTGCCAAACCCAAAGAGCGCACTCAGGGAGATGGCGACCGCGGGCACCGCGTGGCGGACAAAGTTGGTGACGGGTGTCCAGTACTCCGATGAGTGGCGTGCGAACTCCACCCCGACACTCAGCAGAACCGCAGAGAGCACCATGAGGGCCGTCACAAAGAGCAGGCCGGAGACCGGGTTGCCTTCTTTGAGCCGCAGGAGCTGCTTGCGGAGCGGCGTGGTGCCCAGGCCCTCGCCCGAGACAAAGAGCGGGATGAGCAGCAGGGGCAGGAGGATGATCCCCACAGCGGCTCCTTCAAGCGTCGCCGCGTGCCCACAGGCAAGGAGCACGATCAGGCCGATAAAGCTCGTGGTCAGCCCACGGAGCAGACCAGAGCGGTCGGTGCGGGGGTACTCAATGCGGTGGAGCGCGACCACGGTCAGGATCGTGCCAAGCAGGCCATTGACCATGATTCCCATCAGCCAGCTTGGCACATTAAGCCCAAAGTAGCTCTCGGTGAGGTTCCCGGCGACCATGGCACCGACAGGGTTGACACCGAGTAAGAAAAGATGGGAGCGGCTGTGTACAGTCGCGGTGCTCAGGTCCAGCGAGGTCAGCGCCGCAGGGAGCGTGCTAAAGAAGAAGACTAAGATCGTCCCGTAGGTGAGCACTGTGGAGGTCGTGGTGTTCTTGGCAAACGACGAAAACGCGATCCCGGTGGCACCGTAGAGAAACGCAGACGCCAGCAGCAGGACATAAGCGGCCGTCACTTCCTGGGGCGAGACCCCGCCCAGAAGAAAACACAGCGCCACTAGGGGCACCGACGAGAGCAAGAGGAGCCCGACAAAGCCGACCGCGGAGGTGAGCTTGCCTAGGACAATGCTTCGGCGCGGTAGCGGGCTGACCGAGAGGGCCTCAAAGGTGCGCTGCTCGCGCTCAATGGAGAGCGCCCCGGAGGTCAGTGCTGGGGTGATGAGCCCCACCAGAGCCGCCTGCACCACAAAGAGCACCCCGTAGAACATCCGCCCCATGTCGTAGGACTGGGTCGCGGCGGCCCCTTGGCGCTCCTGCGTGGCGATCCAGCTCAGGTAGGTGCCGCCCAGGATCAGCGAGAGCAGGCCCAGGTAGAGCAGCAGAATCCAGAACGCCTTCGCGCCCCGCATTCGGGTACGTAGCTCCTTGGTCAGGATGGGGTTTTCCCAGTTGATTGTCATTTACGCCACCAAACCCTTTGTCACACGCAGGAAGATATCTTCCAGGTCGGTATCTTGCTCGGCGAAGGTCTGGACACGGACTCCGTTCTGGATCAGCGCCAGTAGCACCCCGGATTGGTCGTCGAGCGTGCCGTTGTAGTCCACCCGAATCGTCTCGCTCACCAGCGCGACATCGCGGACATGGTCCACATCGCGCAGGATCGCCATCGCTTGCGCACGGTCGGCCTCGGGGACACGCAGCTCCAGCACGCGCCCCCCGAGCACCTCCTTCATGATCTTCTCAATCGGCCCGGCGACAATCATCTCACCCCGCTCGATAATCCCCACCGATGTGCAGAAGTCGGCGAGCTCGGGGAGGATGTGGGAGCTGACAATAATGGTCTTGCCCATGTTGCGCAGCTCTTTGAGAAGCTCTTTAATCTCGATACGCGCCCGTGGGTCGAGGCCCGATGCGGGCTCGTCGAGGAGGAGCACCTTGGGGTTGTGCACCAGGGTGCGTGCCAGACAGAGCCGCTGCTTCATCCCGCGGGAGAGCGACTCGACATAGGCATCTTTCTTGACCGAGAGGTTGGTTAGGTCCAAGACCAGGTCGATCAGCCCCGGCCGGTCGCCCTTGGGAACCCGATAAGACGCGGCGAAGAAGTCCAGGTACTCCCACACCTTGAAGTCGTCGTAGACCCCGAAGGCATCGGGCATGTAGCCGATCTTGGAGCGCACCGCCTCCGGGTCCTGGGAGACCTCGATCCCATCGACTTTTGCGCTCCCCGCCGACGGGTCCAGCAGGGTCGCGAGGATCTTGATCGTGGTGGTCTTGCCCGCGCCGTTGGGGCCGATAAAGCCGAATATCTCGCCCTCATTGAGGGTCAGCGAGAGGTTCTTGACGGCCACAAGGTCGCCGTACTCTTTTCGTAGGTGGTTGATCTCTACCAGTGGCATATCTCTACTCTTTGCCTCCCAAAGTGGTCAGTCGGTACTCAAGCCGGACCCGCACGGAAATGATAATCTGGTTCGATGTGATAGGAGTCCGGTCTCCTGCTGAAATATTTGCACGGTTGGAGTAGTAGTTCATGCCATTGAATTCCCCGGCGATCACTCCGCCACTCTCATCTTCCATCAAGCTTTCCAGGGTTAGTTTGCTCCCCCCGGCCGCCTCGGCAAGAGCCTTGGCCTTGCGCTGTCCGTCCTGAACCGCTTGTTTCAGGGCAAGGTCATGGAGAGGCTCTGGGTTGGTTACCTCAAAAGCCAGATCGCTTGCGGTGTTGGCTCCCGCCTTGAGGGCCGCATCGACAACCTTGCCTGCATCGGCGAGCCTGCGGATGGTCACCTCGAGAGCGTTACTGACCTGACGAATCTTCGAGCCTCCATCGGTCGCCTGTACGCCGAAACCGACCGTCTGGATGTCTTTGGCCTCGATCCCAAGCTTGCGCAGTGCGGCGATAACCGCCTCCAGTCGCTGGGCGTTCTGTCGGGCGGCGACTGCTGCATCTGGGCCGCGCGTCTCGACACCGAGTGTCACTCGCGCTCGGTCGGGCTTGGCGAGGATAACGCCTCTGCCCGTCACGGTCACGAGGGCGGGCTTGGTCTCTTGTGCCCACGCGGTGCCCAGGCAGAGAACCAGTGTCGCAAGAAGGGCTCTCACGCGCTCATCTCTTTGGGGCCGTGGGCGAGCTTGCGGGTGATCGCCACCAGCAAGAGCACCGCGCCGACCAGCGAGCCTAGGGTGAGCAGAACCGCGACCTCAGGGTGGATGTCGTTGCTCTGGTTCATGGTCAGCTCGGTCATGGCGTAGTAGGGATTGCTCCACAGCGGCATAAAGCTCAGGGTCGCATCACGGCCGTAGGAGTTGTAGCCCGCCACGGACTGCCAGAGCGAGAGCGCCAGCGGAGAGCCCAGCACCAGAAACGCGACCGTCCCCGCCGCCGTTGCGGTGGCGACCTGGGTTCGTCGGCAGGCCCAGGAGCAGAACATCCCTAGCGCGCCATAAAAGAAAGTCGTTGCCAGCAGGAGCACGTGGGCCAAGACAAACTGCGCGAGGGTCACCGTGCCCACGCACGCCGCGGCGATATTGAGGGGGAAGAAGACCAGCAGGGTCGCCAGGGTCGGCAGGAGCCCCCCGATAAACTTGCCCCCGACAATCTCTGTGTGGGTCAGCTTGGAGAGCAGGAGCGCGTTCCAGGTCTGCTTCTCCCGCTCGATCGTGATCGTCGAGGCCAACATCGCCGGGGTGAGGAGCACCACGAGGCTTGTCTCAAAGACCGTGAGAAACATCCCGAAGGCATCGCGTGCGCCTGTCTGGCTGTAGAGGATCGCCCGCAGGCTGAACCAGTAGAACAGTGGGATGACCAGCCCGACGATACAGTAGATCACGATCCGGTTCGCTTTTGACTGACGACGGAGCTGAAATCGGGTCGTAATCTCTTTGTAGAGCACGGGGTTTTCGGTAAAGACAGACATGGCAAAAGTCCTTCTCCTAGCTTAACGCTATTATGGCCGCAACGGTTACGGCTCGCTACAAAAAATCCTTTGGCGCAAGGTGGCCGGGAGAGGGGCGGTATAATGGGCGCATGGCCTTGACCACAGAAGATGTTCGCAAGGTCGGGACGCTGGCCCGCCTTGCCCTCTCGGACGATGAGATCGCGACGATCACTCCCCAGCTCAATGACCTCCTCGACCAGTTTGCCCGCCTGCAGCAGCTCGATACCACCCAGGTCGCGCCCACCAGCCACGCCGTCCCGGTGACGGCACTGCTGCGCGACGACGAAGTGAAGCCCTCGCTCTCGCAGGCGGAGGTGCTCACGCTCACCGGGCACACCGATGAGATCATGGGCGGCTTTATTGTCCCGCAAGTGCTGGGAGGAGACTAGCCATGGAGCTTACCCATCTCACCGCGACCCAGATCGCCGCAAAAGTGAAGGCAAGAGAGGTCTCCGCCCGCGCGGTCACCGAGGCGTTTCTGGCACGGATCGCGGCGCACGACGAGGCCGTGGGAGCGTTTTTGACGGTCTTAGAGGAGCAGGCGCTCGCCCAGGCCGATGCGGTGGACGCCAAGCTGGCGGCGGGCGAGGACCCCGGCCCGCTCGCGGGGGTTCCCGTGGCGCTCAAGGACAACCTCTGCACCCGTGGGATCGAGACGACCTGTGCCAGCAAGATCCTCGCCGGCTTTGTCCCGCCCTACAGCGCAACCGTTGTGGAGAAGCTGGAGGCCGCAGGCGCGATCGCGATCGGCAAGACCAACCTGGATGAGTTTGCCATGGGCTCCTCAACCGAGAACTCGGCGCTGAAGCTGACCCACAACCCGTGGGATCTCTCGAAAGTGCCGGGGGGCTCGTCGGGGGGGAGCGCGGCGGCAGTCGCGGCGGACTTCGCCCCGCTCTCGCTCGGCTCCGATACCGGCGGCTCGATCCGCCAGCCCGCGAGCTTCTGCGGCGTGGTCGGGGTCAAGCCCACCTACGGCCGTGTCAGCCGCTACGGCCTGGTTGCGTTTGCTTCGTCGCTGGACCAGATCGGGCCGTTTGCGAAGAATATCGAGGACGCGGCCCTGGCGATGACTGTCCTCTCCGGCCACGACTCCTACGACTCCACCAGTGTCCCGCGCGAGGTCCCCGACTACACAAAGGCGCTCACCGGGGATATCAAGGGCCTGCGGATCGGGGTACCCACCGAGTACTTCGCCGCTGGGATCGCCTCGGAGATTCGCATCTTGGTGCAGAGCGCGATCGGGGTGCTCCGTGGCCTGGGTGCCGAGGTGGCCGAGTGCTCCCTGCCCCACACCGAGTACACCCTCCCCGCCTACTACATTGTCGCCCCCGCCGAGGCATCGAGCAACCTTGCCCGCTACGACGGTGTCCGCTACGGCCACCGGACCCAGCGCGCGACAAGCCATATCGATCTCTTTGAGAAGAGCCGCGAGGAGGGCTTTGGCGACGAAGTGAAGCGGCGCATCTTGATCGGCACCTACGCGCTCTCCGCCGGGTACTACGATGCTTTCTACCTGAAGGCGCAGCAGGTGCGGACGCTGATCCAGCAGGACTTCGAGGATGCGTTTCAAAACTTCGACGTGCTTATCACGCCCACGGCCCCGACCACGGCCTTTGGGATCGGGGAGAAAACCGACGATCCCCTGGCGATGAAGCTCTCGGATATCTGCACGCTCTCGGCCAACCTCGCTGGGATTCCCGCGCTCTCGCAGTGCTGTGGCTTCGATACCAATGGCCTGCCCGTCGGAATGCAGCTCCTCGGGCCTGCGTTCTCCGAGGAGCTGCTCTTTAAGGTGGCCCACGCCTACGAGCAAGCCACCGACTGGCACACCCGCCGCGCGAGCCTCTAGCGGCGGATGACAGTGGGGGGAGGGATCATCACTCTCCCCATCCCAAAGTAGCTCGTCGAGCCCGAGACACGAGGCGGAGAGAGCAGGAGCTGGTACTGCCGGCGCATCTCCGGGGTCATGGCTTGCTTCTCTAGCCGCTTCGCCCGCTCCGGGTCGCTCTGCCGCAGGGGGAAGAGTGCCGCGGAGACCAGGGAGTCGTACTGTAGCCGTGCCTCATTGGACGAGAGCCCCCTGAGCAGGGCCAGCACCTTGTCCACCCCCTCCCAGTTCTTCTGCTCGACATAGTGCCGCCCGACACTCAGAAGCGCTTGGCCACGCTGCGCATCGCTATGGATGGTCTGGGCCAGCGCGAGTGGGTCCTCGCTGAGCTGGGAGAGCGCCGAGCTATAGAAAAACTGCTCGACCTCCTGGTCGTAGACTCTCTTACCCGCTTCCGACGTGTCAGGGCGTAGCACGGCCAAGGCAGCCTTGAGTGTGGGGAGGTCTTTCTTGCTCCGCGCCTGAGAGCAGACACTTCGCAGAAGCTCAGGCCTGTCTTGGGGATGTGCGTAGGTGCGTACTAGCTCCAGCGCGCTGGCAGGAGGGAGCCGGAAGCCAACGGTTTGGAGGAGCTGGTAGCGCATCGACGGAGTAATGCTGGTGATGCGCTGGTTGGTTCCTAATACCTGCTCTTTGCGCTGGCTGGGCGCATTGGGGAGGCGCTGCAGAACGGCTTTTAACCCTGGGGTGTCGTTGGCCTGCAGACAGCTCGAGCCTAGGCTGTTGAGGGCCTGTGCCTGCTGCTCAGAGGGCTGGATCCGTTCGGCGGTCGCCAAGGCGGCGGGGAGGTTGCCCGCCTTGTAGTAGGCAGACATGAGGGTTTGGTAGACTGCCTGGCAGGCTTCAGGGGTCATCTGCGCGATCAGACGCTCGCTAAGGGCCAGTCGCTCAAGCTCCGTCTTGCCGGAAACGGTTGTCATGCTGCCGTATCCCAGCAAGTTGGTGATCAGGCTACCAAACACCGCGGAGCGATCTGGCTCGGGGACAGAGGCCGCATTGGCGAGGGTGGCATCGAGCCCCTCTTTCTCGGTCTGGGTACGGAAGACATCGACCAGGAGACTTCGGTCGTCTTGGGCACTGGCACGGGCATCGGAGAACTCGCCCGCAGCGAGCTGGGCCTTGACAAGGGCGGCGCGGAGCTCCTGATGGCTGACATTATCGTCCTCCTTGCGGAACGAGAGAGTCTTGACCAGCGCCGCGCAGCCCTTGCGGTCGCCCAGCTTGAGCTTGGCCTCCGCCGCGAGGTAGTTGAGGTTCTCCTTGCTGTAGGCCTTGCCAAAGTCAAGGGTCGTGAGATAGGCACTCATGTCGGCCCCATTTTGTTTGGCCATGACATTGAGCGTAACAAAAACTCCTCCCGTGAGAACCATCGTCAAGATTCCAAGCCGCGCGGGAAGTCCGAGGCCGGGACGGGAAGCATCTACTTTTTTCATGAACTTGCTCCTTGGTGTGAAGGGGGACTAGCGGTGGAGGCTCTGTCCCTCGAGTGGTGGCTGGGAGCCCTCCAGGGTGCTTGGCGCGGAGGGGACGGTGCGTAGCGGCAGGATGCTCAGGGCACTCTGGCGCTGCTGGGGGTCGACGATCTGCTCGGCGTACTGGCGGGCACGAGCCGGGTCGCTGATGCGAAGACGGGCACTCGCCGTGGCTGAGAGCGAGTCGTAGACTCTCTGGAGCTCTGGCTTCGGGATCGGGCCAAGGCCCCTAAAAAGCCTATCAAGCCCCTGCCAGTTGTTTTGTTGCACCCACTGGAGCCCAAGCTGCTGGAGCGTCGCCCCGCGCACTCTCTCGTCGTGGATGCCTAAGACAAGTTCGAGCGGGTCGGGCACGAGGTCCAAGGCGTTGTAGAAGATCTGGGAGGCCTCTTGGTCGTAGAGCCGCTTGGCTGCCTCGGAGGGGAGGGAGTGAAGCAGCTGTAGCGCTGCCAGAGCGGCCTGACGATTACGCGTATTGATGGCATTGCTCGAAACCGTATGCACCAGGGTGGGGAGGTCGTCGGGGTGAGCGTAGGCCTGCATCAGCTCCAGGATCGTGTTGGGCGACTCGGAGGAGGCGATGAGCTCGGTCAGGAGCTGGAAGCGTGGCGCAGGAGTCAGGGGCCGCGACACCATCCGGGGCTGGCGCCCGTTTGCCTCACTGGGCAGGCGCTCCAGAATCACCCGCAGCGACATCATATCCCGCGCCCGCAGGCAGGCCCTTCCCAGCACGACAAGGGCCGCGCTCTGCTCCGGCTTGGTGGGGAGCCCCTCCAAGACGGCGATGGCTCGGGCAAGCTCCCGTTTTTTGTAGTAGGTATCTGCGAGCGCAGGAGTAAGCTCTCGGCGCTGGTGAGGCTCGGGGAGGCGCGCGATAGTCTCCTCGGCCCCCGATGTATCGCCCTGGGCAAGCTGGTGGAGCGCTAGTGTCCGGTACAGCGGGGGCTGATCGCTCGGAGGGAGCTGGGAGACGCCGGCCAGCGCTACCTTGGCACCTTGGCGCTGGAGTTGCTTTAAGAGGACCTCTTCGGCGAGGCTCGTGTCGCCCGCAGCGCTGAGGAGGGCCTCCGTGAGCTCGCCCGCCGCAAGCTGTGCCTTAACCAGCCTCAGCCGAAGCGCTTGGTAGCGCTTGCCGTCGTCGTCGCTCCCAAAGGCAAGTGTCTTGACCAGTGCCGCGCAGCCCTTGCGGTCACCGAGCTTGAGCTTGGTCTCCGCCACGGAGTAGTTGAAGTTCTCCTTGCTGTAGGTCCTGCGGTAGTCGATCTTGGTTAGGTAGACACCGGCATCGGTCCCCCGTCGTTTTGCAACCACCGTCAGCGTGGCAAAGACGCCCCCCGAGAGAATCAAGGTCAGGATTCCGAGCCGTGCCGGAAACCCCAGACCGGGGCGTGAAGCATCTACTTTTTTCATGAACTTGCTCCTTGGTGCAGTATTCGGTGTTCTCTGTGATTTGTCAAGGACAGGTACAATAGTGCCCATGCCCATTCACGTTCGTCCCGCAACTCCCGCGGATGGTTCAAACTTTCTTAGCCTGATCCAGGCCCTTGCGGACTACGAAGCGCTGCCCGGCCCCACCGACGATGCCAAAGAGCGCTTGCTGGCCGATGCCTTTGCGCATCAGCCGCCACGGTTTTTTGTGCACCTGGCCTTCGACGAAGAGAGTGCGGAGCCGCTGGGCTACACGATCACGTTCTTTACCTACTCGACCTTCCTGGCCAAGCCGACTCTGTTTTTAGAGGACTTCTTCGTGCTCCCGGAGGCGCGGACCAAGGGAGTCGGGAGCGCCCTCTTCGACTTCCAGGTGCGCGAGGCAAGCCGGCTGGGCTGTGGGCGCATGGAATGGACCTGCCTCGACTGGAACGAGCTGGCGCAGGGGTTCTACAACAAGCGCGGCGCGACCCACCTCAAGGACTGGTGGATCTACCGCCTGACCGAGGAGGACTTCACCCGGTGGAGCTAACCGATCCCGAGAGCGCCGTCCTCTGGCACCTCTACGACTCCGGGCCACGCGAGCCCGTGGTCCTGCTCGACGACTCCCGCAACGCGCCGCCGCTGCCGCTCTTGCGCGGCCAGCTCACCGACGAGCAAGTGGCCCAGGCGCTGGCGGACCTGATCGACAAGGGGCTCGTGCGGCTCTGGAGCGAGGCGGAGCTGGACGAAGAGCGCCTGCGCTGGGAGAGCGAGCCGCTCCACGCCGGCTTCGGGGTGGACCTGGACGACCTCGATCCCGGCTGGGCGGATCTCACCCGTGCGGGCTGGCGGATCGCGCTCAACCGCTGGGGGATGGACCGCCGCTTCACCACCTACGACGATAGCGTGCCGGGGTTGGTGGTGATCTACGGAGAGTCGCCCGCCGCCTGCATGACCGAGCGGGACACGCTCACCTATAAGATCGACAATGGGAGGTTCTATACCTACGGCCTCGTGCAGCAGCCAGGGCCAGTGACCCGCGTGGGCGAGGTCGAGAATGTCAAGGGCTGGTGGTACAACCGCTTCCACCTCATCCGCCCCGGCTACTGCGCCCGCCTGGAGTACACGCCCGCTCCCTAGTGGAGCTTGAGGCGCTTGAGCAGCGGCGTAACCGTCAGCCCTTGGACAATCACCGAGAACGCAACCACCCCAAAGGTCACCGCGATCAGCTCCGCGCGCCGCGGCAGGCTCTCGGGCAGACCCAGCACCAGGGCAAGGGCGAGGGCACCGCGGAGGCCGCCCCAGAAAAGAATGTGCTGGTGTGCCAGGGAGATCGCCAAGGGCGAGCGGGCGAACAGGGCACAGAGCGGGTAGACCGCCACACCGCGTCCCAGCGTGACGATCCCCGTGGCGATCAGGAGAGGCACCCCGTAGTGCACGAGCTCCCGGAGCAGGTCCTTCTCGCTCGCCCCAATGAGTAGGAAGATCACCGAGTTGACTAGAAACGCGGCAAACTCCCAGAACGAGCCGACCGCTTCATGTCCCGCATCCGTGATCGAGCCCAGAGAGCCACGGTTGCCTAGGAGCAGGCCACAGCACAGGGTCGCCAAGACACCCGAGCAGTGAAAGTGCTGCGCCAGCAAGAACGAGCCATAGGCCGCCACCACGGTCAGCGCGATCTCAACAAGGTGGTCGTCGGTGTGCCCCGCGATCCACAGAACAAAAAAGCCGACCAGCAGGCCCATGCCACACCCGCCGCCCACCTCACGGAGCAGATCTAAGCCGATGTGCGCTACGCTCACTTGCCCGCTACTCGCCCAGGCCAGCACCACCCCAAAGAGCACCGCCGCGGTCCCATCGTTAAAGAGGCTCTCCGCCTCGACCAGTAGCCGCAGTCGCCCGTGGACGCCCGCTTCTTTAAAGGTCGCAATCACTGAGACCGGGTCGGTAGCGGCGATCAGGGTCCCAAAGACCGTGGCCGCTTGCCACTCCCAGCCCGCTAAAAAGTGCATCCCTGCCGCCGTGAGTCCTGTCGCCAGTAGTACGCCAAGGGTCGCCAGCAAGAGGATCGGCTTCGAATCCGCGCGTAGCTCGGTCCAGGGAATATAGAAGGCAGCCTCAAAGATCAGTGGGGGCAGGAGCGCCGAGAAGATCAGCTCCTTGGTGAGAGCCACGCCCGCGAGCAGCCCTGTGAGAGAGAGCGCCGTTCCCGCTGCGATCAGCCCAATCGTATAAGGAAGCCGTAGCCGTCGCGCTGCCATCGCGGTCAGGCAGACGATCAAAAGCAGGAAGGCAATTCGCTCAACGGGTAGCATGACATTGTTTTCCGAGGGGAGAGGAAGCACGTTGCCCCCGCCAATTGTATCGTGGTGCGCTAGGCTGTCTACCGCCTGCGAGTGTCGTGTTGCTAAAGAAAAAGTAAAAAGTTTTACGGATTGTCTTGACAGAGGGTTCCCATTGCGATAATATCCTCCCTG
>NZ_JACHGW010000009.1 GCF_014202505.1 Armatimonas rosea
GAGAGAGGAACGGCGTAGAGTCCCTCGCCAAACGGGAGAAGCGTCTCTCCACTGTAGAACAACACACCGCGGATAAACCGAGTCCCAAGCGCCTCTTGAAGAGCACGCAGTCCCTTGAAATCAGCAGGGTTCACCGTCGAGGCAGCCTTCACCTCGACCCCGACCACATCCCCGCTACGCGTCTCCAGCACCAGATCGACTTCCTGCCGCGTCTGCGTGCGCCAGTGGAACAGCGCAGGAGCCAGCTCACTCCAACCCGCCTGCTTCCTCAGCTCCATCACCACCAAGGTCTCCAGCAACATTCCCAAGGTCACGCCATCCCGATCTAGGCGCTTGGCATCGAGCCCTAGCAGATGGCAGGCAAGCCCCGTGTCGCTCATCACGATCTTGGGGGTCTTTACCAACCGTGCCCCCAGGTTCCCCGACCAAGCAGGCAAACGCCCCACCAAAAAGGTCGCCTCTAGAAGCGCCAGATAGCGGTGCACAGTGGCATAGGGCATCGCCAAGGTGCTGGAGAGCTCAGTGACATTGAGTAGGTTCGACGTGCGCGCGGCAAGCAGTCCTAGAAGTGTAGGGATACTAGTGAGGCCGTCGATATTGGCCAGGTCCCGAATATCACGCTGAAGGATCGTGGTCAGATACGAAGCAAACCACTGGCGACGACGAGCCTCGTTAATACGCTGAACTGGTTCGGGATAGCCCCCCAGAAGAATCCGCCGTATCAGCTCCTCACGTGGGAGGGCAGGCAGGGTGCGGACTGTTAGCTCCTCCTCAAAGAGCGCATCCACGATCCCACTTGTCCCCCCCACTTCCAGCTCGCTTTGAGAGAGAGGCCAAAGGGTGAGCACCTCCATTCGCCCCGCTAGCGACTCGGATAGCTTGGGCAACAGGAGGATATTGGCGGAGCCCGTAAGCAGAAAACGCCCCGGCTTGCGGTTATTGTCGACACTGACCTTGATGGCAGGAAACAGCTCCGGGCAGTGCTGCACCTCATCGAGAATGACGCGCTCAGGAAGGTTTTGGATAAAGCCTGTGGGGTCGGCTTTGGCTGTCGCCAAAGTGGTGGCATCATCGAGAGTGAGATAAGTCCCCTCCGACTCTGCAGCGAGAACCTCTCTCGCAAGAGTCGTCTTTCCTGTCTGGCGAGCGCCATTGACCAAGACGACCGGTGTGTCCTGGCAGGCAGCTTCGATGAGTGGTTTGAGGTGACGTGAGTAGAGCATTTGTGAGGGAATTATCCGATCTATCTGGATAGATATTATCCACTGACTGGATAAATGTCAACCTATCAGCCCCCTGTTTTACCCCTGCCGAGTGTACTTGTAGTAGGTGTTTCTGGAGATTCCCACGATCTCGCAGATCTCCCGGATGCTGTACTGGGGATTGGCTTTCAGGGCCAACGCTGCCTTCTGCTTCTTGGTATTAACTCCCTTGGGCCGACCGCCAATACGCCCTCGGGCACGCGCGGCTACCAGCCCCGCCTTAGTGCGCTCTCGGATGATGTCGCGCTCGAACTCGGCCAGCGAGGCGAAGAGGTGGAAGATGAGCTTGCCACCGCTCGTCGTGGTGTCGATGCTCTCCTGGAGGCTCTTGAAACCCACTCCCTTGTCCACTAGGTCACGAACCGTCTCGACGAGATGCGGCAGCGACCGCCCCAGGCGATCCAGCTTCCAGACGACAGGTGTGTCCTCCTTGCGGCAGAGCTCCAGCGCCGACGCCAGACCTGGGCGATCTGTCTTGGCTCCGCTAGCCGTATCGGTGAAGATTTGCTCGCAGCCTGCGGCTTTGAGAGCATCCATCTGAAGATCCAGGTTCTGTTCGTGCGTTGAGACGCGTGCATATCCAATGAGCATGAGAGTCCTCCAGCTGGAGGTCGGCAGAAAGTCCAGGTAACTCAAGAGGTGGGCGGTTCTTTGGTACGAAGATTTGGTAGATGGGTTTCTCGTACAGTGCATGCCTAAGAGCTCAGGGAGCGGGCGGCGCAGCTCGCTCCCCCACCGAGACTCGACCAGACATACCAAGAAACGGGTCGTTTAGATGACATCACCAATGGCTCGGTTGGAGACACTATTGCTTAACTCGCCACGCACTTTTCTGGGGACAGTCCAGATTGCACGGAGAGCTTTTCTCGTCTTATCCAGGGCAGCTACCGAAAGGCTCGAGGGCTGGGTACCACTTGTCACCCCAGAGGAAGTTACTCGGGCTTAGTGTCTGCTCTAGGCGCATCCACTTGGCATGGCCATCGAGGAAGGTATAGTTTGCACCGCCGCTGTGCCGATCCCACTTTACTCGCACGATCTCGGGCTTATCGGCAGTGCCTACTAGGGTTGTGGTCGCATCGGCCATCGTTGCTTGGCGGTACTCCACACCAAGTGTCCAGCCTGGACAGGCTTGAGGAAGGAATGCCGTGATTCCCTTGTGCGCTGCAATCGCGGTGCCGTTGGCGAGCTGGGAGCGGCGTTCCGCGAAGACCACCAGGCTTGCTGGAGCCGTGACAGCACTCTCCGTAGGCGGAACGTAATTCCACTCAGAGACGACATTGTAGTTGGGTATGTAGGAAGATGCGACTGTGACAGTGACACCGCTGCTATCTTTTACATCTAGCTTTGCAGGGGCAGAATCGGAGGGACAGAGGAAGACCTGCGTGTTTTTCACATAAGGCATTAGCACCAAAGGCCAGAACCCCGAGCGTGGAGTGGCCTTGTCATAAGTGTTCTTCATCATGGCTCCATCGTAGTCTTGGGCGTACATCATCAGTGCGGTGCCAAGCTGTTTGGAGTTTGAGAGACAAGCGGTCTGACGTGCCTTCTCCCGTGCTTGAGCGAAGACCGGAAAGAGAATGGCGGCGAGGATCGCGATAATGGCGATAACCACAAGTAATTCGATGAGGGTGAAGGCACTCCGTTTCATGGAGTATTAATACCCGTTGCTGGCCATTAAAAGATTAAAGTGTGCCCCGAAAATCTCTGCCTCTTAACATTTTCTTAATATGGACGTCTACCCACTGCTACCTCATGTATCTCAGTGAGTAAATATTCTTTTGGATTTGCCAGATACTGTCATTCAACACAATCGGGTTCCTCGGGCATAACGATGCGTATCGGGCGCGTTCCGATCTTCGCACCCGTGGCCTCATCAACGGCGACAGGCTTTATTTCTGTTTCCGTCTCCGCATCGAAGAAGCGCACCAGCTTGCCCTCGCCCCGGTGCTTACGTCCCCAGGCACCGATCAGGAACAGCACCGGCAAAAAATCTCGACCTGCAACACTCAAGACGTATTCCTCACGAGGCGGATGCTCTGAATAACGACGCTTCTCAAGCAAGCCCTCATCAGTCAACGTCGCCAGCCGCTTCGTCAGCATCGTCGGGGCAATCCCCAGATTCTTGCGGAACTGATCGAAGCGCGTGATGCCCGCGTGGGCATCGCGCAGAATCAGCAGGCTCCAGGTATCGCCCAGCACGGCGAGGCTGCGTGCGACGGGACAGGCGGCGTTAGAGGGGGTAGATAAATATTTTTTGTCCATATCGTTTTAGTAGTGACTTTTCGTGAGATTGACTGTATAGTTACTATCGAAACGATAGTAACACGTTTACACGGGGAAAACAACCCTAAAAGGGAAAGCAATCTTTTGAGCAAGAACACTACACGCGTCGCTTTGGTAACCGGCGCTTCATCGGGTATTGGCGAGGCGACCGCAGAGAGGCTCGCCAAGGTGGGCTACAAGGTCTACGGCACCAGTCGGCGAGGCGGTCAGCCGGGCCAGAGGTCGTTCGAGATGCTGAGCCTCGATGTGACCAGTGATGAATCTGTCGAGGCCGCTGTTCGGGAGATCATCCGGCGGGAGGGGCGTATCGATCTCCTTGTCAACAATGCAGGTTTCAGCGTCGCGCCTGGTGGGGCTGAAGAGAGCTCCGTTGAACAGGCTAAGGCCATTTTCGATACGAATTTCTTTGGGATCGTCCGGATGACGCGGGCCGTTGTCCCTCACATGCGGAAGCAGGGAAGTGGACGCATCATCAACATGGGCTCCGTGCTGGGGATCTTGCCGATGCCGTATGGAGCACTCTACTCCGCAACCAAGCACGCCCTAGAGGGGTATTCAGAATCGCTCGATCACGAGCTGCGCACGAGAGGCATTCGCGTCTCGATCATTGAGCCCGCCTACACAAAGACGCCCTTCGATTCCCACTTCCTGGAACCCGACTCCAAGCTCGATGTGTATCACGCGGTTCGCGCCGATGTTACTAAGAGGATAAAGGAGGTTATGGAGACCGCAGACCAGCCCAGCATAGTAGCAGATGTCGTGCTGAAGGTTGCTCTCGCAGAGCATCCAAAACCCCGGTACACGGCTGGCAAGCTCGCGGCCCGCCTGCGATTGCTTCGCCGATTCGCGCCCGCCAGTCTGCTAGATGTTGGTCTCCGAAAAGACCTGAGACTGGAGGCGTAGATCATGAAAGCATTTATACTTGAACGATATGGGAAAAAGAGCCCTCTACGACTTGGCGAGATGCCTGAGCCTGAGCTGCGCGAGGACGAAGTTCTGGTCAAGGTGCATGCTGCCAGTGTGAATCTGCTGGATGCAAAGATCAAGAGTGGCGAGTTCAAGCCCCTCCTACCCTATTGCTTACCACTGATCCTAGGGCATGATGTCGCGGGCGTCGTCGTCAAAGTCGGGGCACGGGTACGCCGATTTAAGCCAGGGGATGCGGTCTACTCCCGCCCCGATGACTTTCGCATTGGCGCGTTCGCGGAGCGCATCGCCATCCGGGAAGACTCGCTGGCGCTCAAGCCAGAAACGCTCACCATGGAAGAGGCGGCCTCGGTTCCGCTGGTCGGCCTGACCGCCTGGCAAGCCTTGGTAGAGAAAGCGAACCTCAGAGCAGGGCAGAAGGTTTTCATCCAGGCGGGCTCCGGAGGTGTCGGAACCTTCGCGATTCAGCTGGCAAAGCATCTGGGAGCGTTTGTGGCGACAACGACGAGCACAGCGAATGTCGAGTGGGTGAAAGGTCTCGGTGCGGATCTTGTCATCGACTACAAGAAGGAGGATTTCGAAAGCGTTCTGAAAGACTACGATGTCGTCCTCAATAGCCAGGACAACGCGACGCTCGTTAAATCCCTGAGAGTGTTGAAGCCCGGTGGAAAGCTCATCTCTATTTCCGGTCCGCCTGATCCCGCATTCGCCGAAGCTATGGGACTCCCTTGGTTCTTAAAACCTGTCATGCGTCTGCTGAGTTCGGGCGTCCGAAAGAAGGCCCAGGGACTCGGGGTCGGCTACTCCTTTCTGTTCATGAAAGCCAGCGGCAGTCAGTTGCGTGAGATAACCACGCTCATCGATTGTAGTGCTATCCACCCCATCGTTGACCGGGTCTTTCCGTTCGAGGAAACGCAGGAGGCACTGGCTTACGTCGAAACAGGACGCGCCAAGGGCAAGGTTATCGTCAGAATCGAATGACCATCACCACGCCAAGTTGCAAGGAAGGCAGTGTGATGCAATCTCGGTCGAGTTCGGTGCGGCATTCTACTTATCTATAAGGACGTTGGGTTTCTCTATGGGGACGTTGGGGAGCGCCGAGTAGTCCGCAAACGAGCCGTAGTAAACCCTGATTTTCTTGAAGCCAAGGAGCCGCAGAGTGAAGAGTGACTGAGCAGCTCGGCCACCCGCCGCGCAGTGGACGATGATCTCTTGGCTGGGCGTAATGCCCTTGGCGGCGTACATCGCGAGCAGCTCTCCGGCGGGTTTGAACTCTAAGTTGGGGCCGGTGACGTTCTCTTTCCACTCCACATTGACCGCACCGGGAATACGCCCCTCTTGCTTGGCTCCCGGTGAGATCACCTTGGCACTGTACTCGTCGGGGGAGCGCACATCTAAGACGATCACTCCTGGCTTTCGCGTAAGGAGCTGGGGCAGTGCGCAGGTCATGTCGGGGATAGCTTTGACCTGGTAGCGAGCCGAGGGAACTACCGTAGCTTCAGTCGAGATCGGGCGGCTCTGGGCTGTCCATTTCTGCCAACCGCCGTTGAGAAGCGTGCTTCGTGAGTGCCCGAAGGCATGGAGCAAGTACCAGAGCCTTGCCGCGAGCTTCCCCCCCTCATCGTCGTAGATCACAACATCGGTCTGGTTACCGATACCTGCTCGGTTCATCAGTTCCGTGAAGACCTCAGGGCGCGGCAGGTAGGTCAAGCGCTCTTCCGGGTTGCGCAGCGGCTTGTCTTCGATACGGACCGCACCGGGGATATGGCCTGCGGCGTAGGCTTTCTCGCTACGCATGTCCACGATACGCAGGTTCTTATCGGCGCTGTGCGCTGCCAGCCACTCAGGCTCGACCAGCAGGCTACCTTGTGGATATGCCGGAGCCGTTTTTTGAATTTTCATGTGTTCTCTCTCTCTTCCAGTACTTCGCCGACAAGCTCACGCACTTTGGGCCGAAGCTGGCTGAGGGCTTCGCGTCCCAGCTCCGTGATGTGATAGTACTTGCGCACCTTGCCATTTACAACGCGCTTTTCCTCGGTCAAGTACCCCTTGCTCCGGAGGCGATGTAACGTTGGGTAGATCGTCCCTGGCCCAATCTTGTAACCGTGGTGGGTCAGTTCGTCGATCATCTCGATGCCATAGATAGGGGCCTCAGCAGCATGGTGGAGCAGGTGCACCTTTACGAAAGCCAGGAATATCTCACGCACCAAGTGATCCACTGCGAAGGCTTCCCCCTCAGGTGTAGAGATTTTTTCGTCGTGGTCGGTGTTCTTCATGTTTGCCAATATCATTATCCGATACAATGCCCTCAATCGCCAGAATCCCGAGGAAAGCCCATGGAGAGATGTTAGGCACAACAAAGAATACCGGCAGGAATCGTAGGAGCTTGCCTGCCCTGCTCTGCGCTCTTCTGCTGACAAGCAATATCGCCTCGGTGCAGGCACAGACACAAGCGCAGCCGCTTTCGCTTTCAGCAGCGATGCAGGCAGCACTCAAAAAGCATGCTCAGCTTCAAAAGGCAGAGGCACTTACGGCATCCTCCCAAGCCCGCGTCACGCAGGCGAGATCGGGACAACAGCCGTCGCTCTCTCTCCAGGGTGTCGCAAGCAGAGGGCCGACGGGAGCGCCAGCGTTCGGTCCGCTCAACAACCCTGGCCTCAATGGAGTGCCGCCGCTTGGGGTTCAGGGTATGGCAGGCGATCCAGTGAAAAGGCAGTTTGGCGGTGGGCTGAATCTCTCCCAGAACCTCTTTGACGATGGCCGAACGCGCTTGCTTGTTGCTAGCCGCACCAATGCCGCTCTCGCCCTGGAAGCCGATACGGAAACCCAGAAGGCTCAGATACTACTCGCGGTTCAGCAGAGCTACTTTGCTGTGCTCCGTGCCCAGCGCCTCGATACGATTCAAAAAGAAAATCTACGGCAACGCGAGGCGACGGCGATGCAGGCGAAGGCGTTTGCGGAGGGCGGCATCAAGTCCGAGGTGGACTCCCTCCTTGCTACTGCCAATGTCGCCGAGGCGAAGGGGATTCTGGCAGGAACGGGCAATGACATTCAGGCCAGCTTCGCCCAGCTCAACAACGCCATGGGCGAGACGAGCTTAACGGGGTACTTACTGGAAACGGCCCCCACGCTTGCTCTCCCTGAGACGCTGGAGAAGGCACTTACCCTTGCCCAGAGCCAGCGCCCTGAGCTGAAGGGAATCGCTTTGCAGCGGCGCTCCGCCGAAGAAGCCGCCGCGAGTTTAAGACGAGAGCTTCGGCTCAGAGTGGATGGTATCGCGAGCCTCGGTGCGGTCAATCCAGGGACACTTATTCGTAACAACCAGAATCTCGGGGTGGCGGTGGCTATTACGCTTCCTCTCAGCACGGGAGGTGCTGTCGAAGGGCGCATCACCGAAGAGGAGCGCAGACGTGATGCCTACGCGGCGCAAGAGCGCGAGGCACTAGAGAACGTAAAGCTCCAGGTGACTCGGGCTTGGCTCGATGTCCAGACCCGCGAGGCGCAGCTTACAGCCACGAAAGCGCAGATTGAGGCAGCTTCGGCGGCGCTCCAGCTTGCTCAGGAGCGCTATCGTCTCCAGCTCAGCACACTAGTGGAGCTGACCGATGCCGAGGCACAGGTACTCAAGGCCAAGCTCGCTCTGGTCAATGCCGAGGAAGCACTGGCGCTAGCTCGCGCCACACTGAGCTGGGCGACCGGCACCACCCTTGCCAAGGAGACGGCGCGATGAACTTAACCACGGCGGCTCTGCGCCGCCCTCTCACAATTATGGCGCTGGTTGTCGGGCTAGTTCTGACTGCCTTTGTCGCTCTGAAGCGGATGCCACGAGATATCTTCCCGGATCTGGGTGTCCCCGTAATCTATGTGGCGCAGCCCTACGGTGGCCTCGATCCGGTGCAGATGGATGGGTTTGTCACCTACTACTACGAGTACCACTTTCTCTATATCGCAGGCATCGAGCACGTCGAGAGTAAGTCGATTCAGGGAGCCGCGCTCATCAAGCTCCAGTTCCATCCGGGTACCAACATGGGCCAGGCGATGGCGGAGACGATCTCCTATGTCAATCGTGCCCGCGCCTTCATGCCACCGGGAACAGTTCCGCCGTTCGTGACCCGCTTCGATGCGGGCAGCGTCCCGGTCGGCAACCTCGTCTTCACGTCGGAGAACCGTACCGTGGCGGAGCTTCAGGATGCGGCCCTCAACCGGGTTCGCCCCCTCTTTGCCACCCTGCCCGGCGTTTCGGCACCGCCCCCGTTTGGAGGCTCCGCTCGCTCCGTTGTCGTCCATGCCGACCCCGACAAGCTCCGCGCTTACAAAGTCTCGCCTGATGAGGTCGTCGCCGCGGTGGCTAATGCCAATGTCATCGCTCCCTCGGGCAATATCCGCATCGGCTCCAAGATGCCTATTGTCCCAACTAATGCGACCGTGGGAGCGGTAAAAGAGCTGGAGAGCGTCCCGATCCGCGCCAGTGTCGGGGGCGGGCCTATGGTCTATATCCGCGATGTCGCCACCGTAGAAGACGGCTCGGACATCCAGACAGGGATCGCGCTGGTCAATGGAAAGCGCACGGTCTACATTCCGGTCACCAAGCGCGCCGATGCGTCTACGCTCACTGTGGTCGAGCTGGTCAAGGCCAACATGGCAAAGTTCCAGGCCGTCCTACCCGAGGGCGTCACCGTCTCGTATGCCTTTGACCAATCGCCCTACGTCACCGGGGCTATCTCCAACCTCTTCACGGAGAGTGTCTTGGGGGCACTGCTTACTGGCCTGATGGTTCTGCTCTTTCTGCGCGACTTTCGTAGTGCGCTGGTTGTGGTGCTCAATATCCCGCTGGCGCTCCTCGCAGCCCTCATCGGCCTGTGGCTGAGCGGACAGACTGTCAACCTCATGACACTGGGTGGCCTCGCACTCGCCGTGGGAATCTTGGTGGATGAGGCGACGGTCACCATAGAGAACCTTCATGCACACCACTCGCGTGGGGCGACCCTTGCCCGCGCCGCCAAGCTCGCCGCCTCCGAGACCGCTGCGCCGCGCCTGCTGGCGATGCTCTGTATCCTGGCCGTTTTCACCCCGGCGCTCTTCATGACCGGCGCAGCCAAGGCGCTCTTCACGCCTCTGTCGCTGGCGGTCGGCTTTGCGATGGTAGCGTCGTGGCTCCTTTCCAGCACGCTCGTCCCTGTGCTCTCCGTCTGGATTCTCAAAAAAGACCATGCCGAGGAAAAGCAAGCCGGGCCGAGCCGATTCGCCGGACTTCTGGAAGCGCTCGTCAAAGCACGGGGGGCGGTCCTTGGGCTCTACTTGCTTATCACCATTGGAATGCTAATCACTTTTGGGCGCGGAATCGCGACCGAGATCTTCCCCCGTGTGGATGGCGGCCAGCTCCAGCTACGCCTCCGAGCACCTGCCGGGACGCGCATCGAGAAGACCGAGGAGTACGCGCTCCGGGCGCTGGATACGGTGAAAGCTGAGGCGGGCGATAAGAATATCGAGGCGACACTGGGCTTTATCGGAGTCCAGCCGCCCAGCTTCCCGGTCAATCTCATCCACCTCTGGACGGGCGGACCACAGGAAGCCGTCTTGCAAGTACAGCTCAAGAAACACTCCGGCGTCGCGCTGGAGCCGCTGAAAGAGCGCCTCCGGGCACGGCTCGCGGGAGAGCTTCCAAGTGTTTCGCTCTCGTTTGAGCCTGCGGATATCATCAGCCGCGTCATGAGCTTCGGCTCGCCAACGCCTATCGAGATTGCCATCGCCGCGCCGAGCCTGCCCGTGGCGCGGGATTATGCTGAGAAGGTCAAGACCGAGCTGGCAAAGATTCCCGCGATCCGGGACTTGCAGTTTAGCCAGGCTCTAGACTATCCAACTCTCCAAGTGAACGTGGACCGCGAACGAGCCGCGAGCCTTGGGATGACGACCGCCGACGTGCTCCGCTCCGCCGTTCCCGCAACGTCGTCGAGCCGGTTTACGGTGCCCAACTACTGGGCAGATCCCAAGTCTGGGATTGCCTACCAGGTGCAAGTAGACCTGCCAATCCCTCAGATGAACTCCCTGGAGAGCCTGCAAAACGTCCCCGTAGCAGGCAAGTCAGGACAGGCGGCACTGCTGCGCGACGTGGCGACCATCACACCAGGCACGGCTCCCGGTGAGTACGCCCGCTACAACTCTCAGCGTATCGTGACGCTCACCGCCAACGTCGCCAGCAGCGACCTGGCAGGAGTCGCAACGCAAGTGGAGAAGGCGGTCAAGACCGCAGGACCCGCACCACCAAAAACGACGCTCGCGATTCGTGGCCAAGTACCGACATTAACGGAGCTCCTCGATGGTTTACAGAGCGGATTTGTGGTAGCTGTGGGTGTGATTCTGCTGCTTCTCGCGGCGAGCTTCCAGTCTATTCGATTGGCCCTTACCGTGCTGGTCTCACTTCCCGCCGTGGTGCTGGGTGTGGTTCTCTCACTGCGGCTCACGGGGACAAGCCTCAATATCCAGTCCTACATGGGCGCGATCATGGCAGTTGGCGTCGCCGTTGCCAATGCTATTCTTCTGGTCACCTTTGCCGAGCGGTCACGGCTGAAGGGTAGAAGCGCGATAGAAGCGGCAGTGGAAGGCGCAACCTCCCGTTTGCGTCCGATCCTGATGACAAGCCTTGCGATGATCGCGGGCATGGTCCCCATGGCGCTAGGTCTAGGTGAGGGTGGTGCGCAGACCGCCCCGCTAGGCCGTGCGGTCATCGGAGGACTTGCCGCCGCTACTCTCGCCACCCTCTTTGTCCTACCCGCCGCCTTTGCCCTCGTGCAAAGCCGCGTCACCAAACGAACCGCCTCGCTCGACCCCGACGACCCGGAGAGCGGACACTTTACCGGAGAAACGGAACTATGAAAACGCTCCTCTTGGGATTCGCCGCACTGAGCGGTCTTACGATGGTTGGCTGCACGCCGCAGACCTCAGCTCAGGCACCTGCCACGGCACCGGCTCCTATTGTCCCGGTTCAGGTCATCACGCCCGAGAAGCGCGATGTCTCACGAATGCTCACGCTTCCCGGCGATATCGTGGCAGGGGAACAGGCGACCCTCAACGCTAAAGTACCCGGCTATCTTGACCAAGTGCTGGTGCGTGAAGGCGATACCGTTCGTGCTGGGCAGCTCCTGGCGACGCTTCGCGCCCCCGAACTCGATGCCGAGAAGCGCCAGGCGGAGCAGGCCCTGAGCGCACTGCAGGCATCAGCCAAGGGAAGCGAGGCGACCCGGCAACGCACGGGTATTGAAACACGGCGCACGCGGCTTCAGGTGGATAAGGCAAGAGCGGAGCTGGCACAGGCGGAGGCCGAGCAGTCGCGCTCAGAGGCGCTGGTAAAGCAGGCAACGGGAGCCATTCAGGAAGCGAAGACCCAAGCCACTCAGGCAAAGAGTGCTGTGGAAGAAGCTCGGGCATTGGTGGCAAAGGCCGAATCGGAGAAAGAGGCGACCCAGGCAGAGCTGGAGCTGGCTGAGGCGACCTTTGGGCGATTGGATGGCATCTACCAAAAGGACAAGCGCCTCATCGCCGCGCAGGACGTGGACACCGCCAAGAGCAAGCGCGATGCCGCGAAGAGTCGGGTTGTGGCAGCAGGCAGCCAGCTTCAGGCCGCTCGTGCCCGTGTCGAGACAGCGCAACAGCAGGCGGAAGGAGCAGCGCAGCGCGTTCCTCAGCTAGAAGCGAGTGCAGAGGCATCTGAGGCGCAGGTGCGCTCGGCAAAAGCAAAGGTTGAGGCGCTACGTGAGCAACTTAAAGTAGCTCAGGCAGAGGTCGAGCTGGGTAAGGGACAGGAGCAGGTCGCTTCCGCAAAGACGCAGGAGAGTCGCTTCCAGGTTGGAGCGGGGGTGGGCGCTGTCGAGAAGCTAGCGGTGCAGGCCGAGTATCGCCAGATTCGCGCTCCCTTCAACGGAGTGGTCGTCCAGCGCCACGCCGACCCCGGCGCGTTTATCCAAGCGAACCCAATCCTGACTGTCGCTACAACAAACACGGTGCGGATTCGCTTCTACGTCCCCGAGTCCGAGACTGATCTGGTCAAGACCGGCACTACTGTCAAGATCGAGGCGCGAAACTTGGCAGAACCCGTGACCGGGCGAGTCTCGCGCACCGCCACCGCGCTTGATCCCAAGACTCGGACGCTCTTGGCGGAGGTCGATCTGAGCAATACGGCCAAGGCACTGTTCTCAGGTACCTACGCCACCGTAAAGATCACGCTAGAGACCCACCCGCAAGTTATCGCCCTTCCGAGCGCGGCGATTGGCTCAGACAAGTCCGGCAAGTTCGTCTTTATCAATGACGGCGGCAAGGCAAAACGAGTGCCGATCAAGATTGGCTTCGACGACGGCAAGTTCACCGAAGTCACCGAGGGGCTCAAGGGCGACGAGACCGTAGTCGTGACTGGGCGGGACCTGCTGGCCGGGGGAACGAAGCTTGAAACGGCTTCCTGGACGCCACCAACCCCAGCCCCAAAAACTCGCTAGTTTTCTCGCCTAGCCTATAGGGGTTCTTTGCCCATCGCCCCGGAAAGGTATAGTTGGGCATTTCCCAACTCCTTGCGGTGACGGAAATCACCTGATTTCCGTTGATCACAGATGGTGCCATGATGCGGTTTTGGATTTCCTCACTCTCATCACGACCACCTCACGAAAAGTATTGACGGATACGGAACAGTCGGATTTGTCACGAAAACATAGCTAATTAATGTTTTCCGTGCTCTGAACGGGCAGATTTCAGCCAACTATACCTTTCCGGGGCGATGGGCAAAAAGCCCCCTATAGGACTTTTCCCAGAAAAGTAGGCGTCAAGTTCAGCAAAAGGTGCGGGATTTGAAGTATCGAAGTATGGTTTGTTTTAGTGCACAGGATAGACAGTGCTCAATTGAGTCTGTCGATATTCCCGCGGCGTGCAACTGAAGTTCTGACGGAATGCTTCGTTGAATCGACTCAGCGAGCCAAACCCAGAGCTAAGGGCAATGTGAAGGATGGAATCTGCTGTCGTAACCAGGAGACGCTGTGCATGCGCCAGCCGGTGCTGCGTTAGGTACTTGGTCAAGGTCGTGCCGAACGTCTGCTGAAACAGAGCCATCGCGTAGTTGGGATGGAGCCCTACTTCCTGCCCAATTATCGCGGCTGTGAGAGGATGGGTGTAGTTTTGTGCGATATACCAGGCGATCTCCTCCGCCTTACTTAGGTACTCCCCATCGATTCGCAAAGAAGCCTTACGCATACTTTCGGCCTCGTTGAGACTCTCCCCGTCCAGGCTTAGAGCCAGCCGTCGTAGGCGTGCCTGGATCTCCAGCAAACTCGCCTCGCGGCGTTCCGCTAAGCCACTTTGTAGATCGTCGCTCCACAGCACGAGCTGCTGTAGATCCATTGCGAGGCGGTCTGAACCGGGCTCTAGGAGTATCCCTCCACGGAGAATCGCTTGGGTGAAATGCTCGGGGAGCCGCCACTGGAGAAACCAAACGAGGGGCAGGGTCAGGACAAAGTACTCCGAGAGTCCCTCGAAGGCAACGACCTGGTGGGGAATGCCTGCCCAGAAAACAGCCAGCCGCCCCGCAGGCACTGTCACCTTCTGGCCACCCATCAGGTAGGTAACGCTTCCGCTCTCCAGCAGGTTCAGCTCGATCTCATTGTGCCGGTCGCTACGGGGCATGGTTGTGGGCTGCCACCTCACGCAACTGAAACCGTAGGGCGAGAAGTCAGGGCGGGACGGGTTGAATCGCTCCATTGCCTTAGGATACCGCAGGTTTCTTCCCTTTTTCAGGAAGTAACACGTGAATACTTGTGCAACAATAGAAATCACTGGAGAAAGAAAACAGATGCATGCAGTGAGAGCTGCCGCCATGACGGCACCGGGAGCCATGGAGCTCCGCACCTATCCCTACCCCACTATCGACCATGACTCCGCGATTCTCAAGATCGACATGACGGGAGTCTGTGGCACCGACAAGCATATCTTCAAGGGCGAGGCCATGGAGCTTCGTGGCAAGTCCATCTTCCCCTATGTTGGGGGACACGAGATTATCGGGACGATTGTCGAGATCGGCGACACTGCCGCCCGCACGATGGACTATGACAACCAGCTCTTAAAGATAGGCGACCGGGTGGCCGTGGCGGTCGAGGTGAACTGTGGCACGTGCTGGTACTGCCGCAACCACTACAACAACACGACCTGCGAGAACCAGATCATGGCCTATGGCCTCCATCCCAACGCCGACACCGCGCCGTTTCTGCGAGGGGGTTGGTCGGAGTACATGTACGTCATGCCAGGGACGCACCTCTTCAAAATCCCCGAGGAGCTGCCCACGGATGTCGCGGTCTTCGTCGAAGAACTTGCCGTCGCCTACCACTCGCTCGCCAAGGCGACCGGGCCGTTCCCCGCCGTGAAAGAGGGCTTTGGCCCCGGCGACTCCGTGGCCGTGCTAGGCAATGGGCCACTGGGAATCCTGCACGGGATCATGGCCAGTATCCACGGCGCGGGCCTGCGGATCGCCACCGACCTCGGGGAACTGCGTCTTGCCAAGGCAAAGGAACTCTACGCCGATGTGACCATCAACGCGGCCAGCACCACAGCGGCGGAGCGCATCGCCCAGGCACGTGAGCTTACCGAGGGCGTTGGGCCGGACTTGGTGATTGAGTCCGCAGGCGAGCCCGAAGCCTTTGTCGAAGCGCTTCAGATGGTGCGCAAGGGCGGGACGGTGATCGAGGTAGGCAACTGGGTAGACTTAGGCGTGCCCGTGGAGCTAGACGTGATGCGGCATATCGCCTCCAAGAACCTTCATATCTACTCGGTCTTTCACTGTGGTACCAACTGGCGGCCCGTGCTCAAGGTGCTGGATCAGCAGCGCAAGAACTACAACTTCGCCTCCCTGATCTCCCATCAGTTCAACCTGGAGGAGCTGGTGGAGAACATCGGAATCGTCACCGACCCCAATGCCTGTGTCAAGGTCGAGGTCGTCCCGCACAAGGCCTAACGACTATGCTGCTATCTCGGAGAGAACTGCTGGGCGCGGTTGCGAGCATGGCATGCCGACCCCCACAAGCCCGAGGAAAAGGAAAGATGATGCGTCTAAAAGTTAGCGAAAATCGAAGATTTCTGGCCTATGAAGACAATCGGCCGTTTTTCTACTTGGGCGACACCGCCTGGGAGCTGTTTCACCGGCTCAATCGGGAAGAAGCGGATATCTATCTCAAGGACCGCGCCGCCAAGGGCTTCACCGTGATCCAAGCGGTCGCACTGGCGGAGCTGGACGGTCTCCACACACCTAATCCCTATGGTCATATCCCCCTACAAAACGATGACCCTACCAAGCCGAACGAAGACTACTTCCAGCACGTAGATTACATCGTCGATAAGGCCGCCTCGCTCGGCCTGTTTATCGCGATGCTTCCGACTTGGGGCGACAAGTGGAACCTCAAGTGGGGCAAGGGGCCGGAGATCTTCACGCCAGAGAACGCACGGGTCTACGGAGCGTGGCTGGCGAAGCGCTACGCCCAGAAGCCTATTATCTGGGTGCTAGGCGGCGACCGTCCCCCGGAAACGGCGGAGCACAAGGCGATTACCCGAGCGATGGCGGAGGGCATTCGCGCCTCGGTGGGCAAGACCCAGCTCATCTCCTACCACACCTACGGCGGCCACAGCTCGGCCAACTACTACCACGATGACTCCTGGCTGGACTTCAACATGTTCCAGACCGGACACAAGCGCGATCAGGAGAGCTGGCTCAGCATCAGCACAGACTACCAGCGCACACCAATCAAGCCCTGCATGGACGCCGAGCCGGGCTACGAGAACATGCCCAACGATCTCAAAGACGCCGAGGTGCGTATCCAGACGCATCACTGCCGCAAGTATCTCTACGGAGCGCTCTTTGCTGGAGCACACGGACATACCTACGGCTGCAACGATATCTGGCAGATGTGGGCACCGGGACGGCAATCTGTGATCCACGCGAACCTCCCCTGGAGTGAGGCGATTCATCTCCCCGGCTCGGGACAGATGCACTTTGCCAAAGACCTGCTCCTGACACGCCCCTTCTTCACACGGATTCCTGATCAGATGTTAATTGTCAGCGACACGCACTCCGGTGGCAGCTATATCTGCGCGACACGCGATAGTGAAGGAACCTACGCGCTGGTTCACTCTGCCGCCGGGCTTCCCTTCACCTTGGACCTGAGCAAGCTCCGCGGCCCCCTTGATGCCGCTTGGTTCGACCCGCGCACAGGAGCGAGCACGCCCATTAGCACCATTGAGGCGAAGGGCGAAAAAGAGTTCCATCCCCCGACACAGGGCGAGACGCAGGACTGGGTCTTGACGCTGGATCGGAGCAAGGGATGAGACGCGCCTTTCGGCCCCGTGTCGTGGTTCTTACAGACTTCCCCCCACTCGATACGATCCCCGGTGGCGCGGGCTACGGCCCTCCGAACAAGCGCAGCGACACCGACGACCTCCAGTCGATGGTTCGGTTTCTGCTGTATACCAACGACTTCGAGGTTGCGGGGCTTGTCGCCACCTCAGGCACCTTCGCCAATATCGCAAGCAAGCAAAATATCCTGGACATGCTGGCACTCTACGAGCAGGTCTATCCGAACCTGCGACGGCATGATAAGCGCTACCCGACGGCGGCGCGGCTGCGGTCGGTCACCTGGCAAGGAGTATCGGGGAGCTATGGCCGTCCAGCGGAGCAGCTCATCGGGCAGGGCAAAGATAGCGAAGCCTCTGAGAAGATCATCGGTCTGCTCGATAAGCCGGACTCACGCCCGATTTGGTTCTGTGTCTGGGGCGGTCCCTGTGACCTTGCGCAAGCCCTCTGGAAGATCAGGGAGACACGGACACCCATCGAAGCGGAACGGCTGCTGGCGAAAGTCCGCATCTATCTCATCGGCCTACAGGACGGCACGGGTCAGTGGCTCCTGGACACCTTCCCCAAGCTATTTGTCATCGTCTCCAAGGGCAACTACATGGGGATGTTCAACAACGCGCGGGGTGCTAAAACTGAGCTTTCTGATCTTGCTTGGGTGAATGAGCACGTACGAACAGGCCATGGGCCTCTGGGTGCTGCTTACCCAAAAAGTGGTTTTTACCCAGAGACGCCTGGGGTTTGGGAGGGAGACTCCCCCTCCTTTCTGTACTTGGTCAGCGCTACTCGCAGGCTGAACGACCCTGAAAAACCGGATCAGCCGTCGTGGGGCGGTCAGTTTGTGCGCGTCGATCCAACTCTGGATCACTGGACTGACGCTCCCGCTGGTGCAGAGAGTATCTGGCGCTGGCGCGAGCCGTGCCAGAAGGACTTCGCCCTGCGTATGGACTGGTGCACTACGTAGTTGGGATACCTTGGCGCATCATCTGTGGGGATAATCCGACGCAGTAGATAGTACAATTCTTCATGATGCCAATAGTTCTGACCCACTACATGCCCTGGTTTGTTGCTAAGCCCTTTCGTGCCGTATGGGGTTGGCACTGGACGATGAACACCTTCAATCCTGAGAGGCAAGTCAGTGGGAAGGAGAGTCAAGACAAGCGGGAGATAGCATCGCACTACTACCCACTGATCGGCCCCTACGACTCGGGCGACCCTGCGGTGCTGGAGTACCATCTCCTGCTCATGAAACTCTCAGGCATCGATGGGGTTATCGTCGATTGGTACGGCCTCAGTGACCATCTCGACTACCCCATCTTGCACCAGAACACCATCACACTCCTCAAAATCGCGGTGAAGCTGGGCCTCAAGTACGCCATCTGCTACGAAGACCAGACCATCCCACGCTTGGTTGAGGCCAAGAAACTGGCCGCTACGGAGCGAGTTGCCCATGCCCGCCGTGAGCTCTCCTGGCTCCAGCAGAACTGGCTCCGTGAGCCTGGCTATGTGCACCTTACAGGCAAGCCACTGTTGCTCTCCTTTGGCTCCGATGGCCTGACCGACAGCGAATGGAGCGAGGTGCTGAGTAGTAAGCCAGGTGCCCCCCTCTACTTCAGCGAGCACCGCAAGCGCTCCGCCGCCACGGGGCGCTTTGACTGGCCGATCCCCAAGGACTTTCCCACGAGCCTGGATCGCTTCTACCACCCACAAGAGCGCCAGGAGCAACTCATCCCCGTCGCCTTTCCCCGGTTTCATGATTGCTACGCTGAGGGCAAGGCCCAGGCAACCTTGGGCGTGATCTCAGACGACAACGGCAAGACCTGGAAAGCGACTCTGGAGCGTGCTCTCAAGAGCGGTGCGGACGTTATCCAGCTCGCCACCTGGAACGACTGGGGTGAGGGCACGGGGATTGAGCCCACGGTCGAGTTCGGCTACCGTGATCTTGAGGTGCTTCAGAAGCTCCGTGGCAAAAAGGCAGATCTTGCCTTACCCCTACGTCTCTACAGGCTACGGCAGAGAGTCGCACCCAAAGCAGAACTCGACACTGTCGCTCAGTTACTCGCAAGCGGAGCAACCAGTAGTGCGGCTTCTCTCCTAAAGCAGGTAGAGCAAAACGGAGCCTCTAGTTGAGAACACTAAAGGGTTTCTCGCATTACTCCTTTTAAGGGCTCTTTGAGTAGTTCGGTCAGACGGATCAGGTCCTCTTCGCTAATGTCTACAAAGGAATCCAGAGACCGAATCGCCGCCAAGACTCTCTGGTGGGTCAGCGCACTTACGTCGGAGGAATCGCCTTTCGTGCTCGGGGTCACAGAGCGATTTAGAACAGCAGGATAGCGCCGCCACTTGAACGCCCCATTGATAACGATGGCGAGCAGTACCATTACGAGAGCATTGGTGAGCACCGGGAAGAGCACAAACTTGAAGCCAAGCTGATGAATCGCACTGCCGCCCATCACCGCCGTAAACGCCGTGGCTCCTCCTGGAGGGTGGACACATTTGAGCTGGAGCATTGCCCCTATCGAGAGTCCGACTGCGCAGGCAACGGCAAGGGGCGGATATCCAATGAGCTGGGCACACGCCACTCCAATCACAGCGGAGACAACGTGTCCCGCAATCACCGGCCAGGGCTGTGAGAGTGGCCCGTGAGGCACAGCAAAGAGCAGCACGGCACTGGCTCCGGTCGAGGCAATAACCGTGACTGCTCCCTCAGCAGGAAGCGCTAAGGCCGAGAGCACTGCCACTAGAAATACGGCGAGTCCACCCCCAAAGAGCGCGATACTCTTTTCCAGACGACTGACTTCGACAAGCTCAACTCCGAGCCATTTATAAGCGTTTCGTAGAGACATAAGACCTTGAGACTAAAATCATACCTCAATGTCCTAAATTACGAGACACGTTGCGAAGCACTCTTAGAGCTTGCCAGGGTAGCCATTCTTTGGAATCGGTGGGACGAAGTAGTACCCGCCCGACTCGAAGTGCATGTACTCCATCAGGCGGTCCTGACCCGTCCCGGCTTTAGGAGCACTCGGGTTCATCATGTAGCCGCGCAGAATCCCCTCAAACTGCTTCGTAAGCGAGCCCTGAAGTGAGGCGAAGAGAAGCCCTCTTTCCTCAGGGGTGTAGTCGTAGATAAAGCCCTGACGAAGGATCTGACGGCTACGGTCCCCCTCCGCCTTGAACCGGTGCGAGCTCTCTTTGTCACCCGGAAGCCGACGCCCGCTCTGCTGCTCACGCCCGACAATCTTCTCTTGCTCGACAACCCGATGCGCAAGAAATCGCTCCTCGTCAAAGCGAATCTTAAAGAGCGTCACGTAGGTGCCGCCCTCCGCATGGTCGCCTGCGCTGCCCCCAAACACCGCCTTGTCGCGCTCGCTGCCAATAGGATTGCCCGTGCCATCGAAGAAGCCCCCCAGGAGGGGCGTGCGGCCTTCTGGGTTGGCATAACCAAAGTCGAGTGTTGGCTTCGAGATCTTGCCCGCCAGTTGCCGCCAAAGAGAGCGACAGACCTGCTGGTTGAACCAGAGGCTATCGCTGGTGACGCGCACGAGAACGTCTTTCTGTGTCGCTGCAGCATCGAAGTGGAGCGGAGCCGAGTAGGTGATGGAGTGCAGATCTTTGGGCTTGCTGGCGGCGACTCGTGGGCCAAAGCGCGCCTTCTCATAGCAGCCTGGCCCCAGCGCGACGATAAAGGTGAAGTGTGGCTGGAAGGCCTCCCAGTGGCGCTGGCTGAAGTAGGGACGGATACCCTCGGGGATTGAGGCGACACTCTCCGGGATGCTGGGATCATCTCCTGGTTCGAGTTGCCGGCAAAAAGTATGGATGGCTTGGAGCACCTCTTGGCGCTGCTCCTCTCCCTGAACGGTCAGATTGAAGGTCGTATAGGACGCATAGGCTGGCTCATGCCCCTCGTCAAAGACAACAGGCTGACGACCTTGCCGGTGGGCACGTCGCACGAGGGGTTCTGTCAGTGCCTCTGTGGGAACACCACCTGCGGAGGGTGTGATGGTGACGGAGAGCTCTTTGGTGGGATCTTCCTCGATATTGAGTATGTAGTTTCCCGGCTCCTTGAGGGGGCTTACCTCCCGAGTGCTCTTGGGCTCAATGGGCACATCGCCAGAGAGGATTCCTGCTCCCTCCAGCGTGTAGGTCTTGTCGTCATCGTTCTGGACATTGAGAGTGGCCCCAGCGGGAAAGCTCAAGCTCGCGGGGAGAAACGCGCCATGCTGGAGGCGAAGCGCGATGCGTGCAGGGGGGCTTTGGGTTTGCGGTCGAGTGCGAGATGGGAGATGCCCCACGGTTCGCCCAAGAGCGATGCCCATCCCTAGCACCACCACGCCCCCCACAAGGAGTCGAAGATTCGTTTTCACTGAGAAGCTGTTCCGCATCGCCTCTGTTAACACCTGCCACCACACCCATTACCTTAGTTTCGAGGGTCAAGCTGGTACAACAAAGCCGGAGAGGAACTTTTGAAGCCCGATTCTCGCACAACGAAAAGGAGTGAGACGATGAGTGCTAAATGGATATGATGGGGTATTCCTTAGCCACGGTTCTGGGTCTTGCGTTTTTGGGATTCGCAGTAGGAACCTTTGGCACCCTGATCGGTGCCGGTGGCGGCTTCCTTCTGGCCCCTGCCCTCCTGCTTCTCTATCCCCATGAGCGCCCCGAGACTATCACCGCAATCTCTCTTGCTGTCGTGTTTTTCAACGCGGCCTCAGGCTCCATAGCCTATGCACAGCAGAAACGCATCGACTATCGGTCGGGCTTATACTTTGCTCTGGCCTCTGTACCTGGGACTCTCCTGGGAGCCTACACCACTGGCTTCATTCCCCGTCAGACGTTCAACTTGGTCTTTGGCTGCCTGCTCTTCATTCTAGGCTGGCTGGTCTTCATCAATGCGAAGCAGAGGCTACTCTCCCCGCAGACAAGTGATCCGAAGGCAACGACCCACTGTCACCTGGTAGACCGCAATGGTGAGGAGTACCGCTGGTTCTACTCGATGCGGCTCGGAGTCGCCATTAGCCTTGGGGTGGGCTACCTTTCCAGCCTGCTTGGCATCGGTGGTGGCATTATCCACGTCCCCGCACTAGCCCGCGTGCTACATTTCCCAGTGCGTATCGCCACCGCCACCTCACACTTTATTCTGGCACTCGTGGCGCTGATGGGCACGATCGCTCATATCGCTCTCGGAGCGTTTGCTCATGGCTCGCGGCGAACCCTGTTCCTGTCACTCGGTGTGGTTCTTGGGGCACAGTTTGGAGCACATCTCTCTCATCGTATCCAGGGCACCTGGATACTTCGCGCTCTGGCTAACGCGCTCTGCCTTGTTGGACTGCGCCTGCTCTTTTTGCACTGAGAGTTTGAAGAAGGTATCAAAGAAACCTTCGTTTCAGGAGACACTTGGGAGTGTAGGGCTCCTCTGGGTGAGAACCTTCTGGGGCGCTCTGGCGGGTACAATCAGCCATGCCCACTCCCTTCGACGCGACCACCAAAGAGCTGGTACGATTCCAGCCAGAAGACTGGCTCGCGCTCCTTGGTCTGCCACCTGAGCCCTGTGAACTGGTTGACGCAGACCTGGCAACTGTCTCCACAGAAGCTGACCGACTTATCCGCGTCAACTCCGCCAAGCCCTATCTCGTCCACATCGAGTTTCAGTCGGGGCACGACGGATACTCGGTGCCGGGGCGGATGCTACGCTACAACGTCCTGGCGGGTGAGCAAACGGGGCTGAGTGTCCTGAGCTATGTCATCCTGCTCAGACCAGAAGCAGATAGCCCTGCTCTCACCGGAATCGTCGAGAGGTTCAGACCCGATGGCTCACGCTACCATCTCTTCGAGTTCAGTGTCATCAGGCTCTGGAAACTCACCGCCGCAGGAATCCTACGTGGCGGCCTGGCGACGCTTCCCTTGGCACTGCTAGGAGATCTTTCCGGCACCAGCCCAGAAGAGGTAGTCCAGCAAGTGGCAGAGCGCCTGAGTACAGACATTGCACCGGAGAGTATCCGCAAGCTGTGGACTTCGACCTACCTCTTGGCGGGACTGCGGTACGCGCCGGAAATTGCCGGTAAACTATTAGAGAAAGTAGCAGCACAAATGAAAGAATCCATGACATATCAGAAGATCCTCGCCGACGGTCGCGAGGAAGGCATTGCTCAAGGAGTAGTTCAGGGAGTTGCTGTGGGTGAACGCCGTCTCTTCTTGAAGATGGCTTCTCGCCGCCTGGGTGAGCCCGATGCGGCAACCCTAGCCAAAGTTGAGCTGGCCTCGGCTCTTACAATTGAAAAGTGGGCAGAGGCATTGGATCAGGTCGAGACCTGGAGTGAGCTCGTCAAAGCCTGACCAACGACAGGGATTTCCAGGGCGTGAGTGGTCTGTGCGAGTAGGCATAGACCACTCACGCCTTCTCGTTTATGGGGACGTTTTCCGCCCCTTCCCCAACTACCCATAATCAAACAAACGGTCGTTTTGACGATCTATGGGGGATCTGGAGTATTGACATTTCGTAACTGGGGAATCATCGAATCGGGTAGCAGTATTTTGGCTACTCCCATACGTTCTAGTAGATGGTGCATCGAGCGCTTACCACCCCGCAACATGTCCTCAGCCAGTTCCAGGCATGCAGGCGTATAAATCGCAAAAAGCGGCTCCAGACAAATATTCCCTTCGTCGGTTCGTGCAACGACAAGACCACTCTCCTCGGAGTGCGCTTGCCAGGTCTCCAGCAGCCATGCAATCGCGTCGTAGCGAAGATCGGGCAGGTCACAGGCTAGGAGCAACACAGGTTCAGAGACTTCTCGGAATAAGGTCACGATGCCCCCAAGTGGCCCCTGACCGGGAAGAGCATCCGGTAGAAAGGTGACATCACTAGTAATAGAGGAAAGGCTCGTGCGTCCTACCACAACAATCGGGAGGCCAGCGGGTCGGCAGGCTTCGACGACCAATGGTAGAAATATCTCGGCTTTATCCCGCCCAAACCGAGAGCTTTTCCCTCCCGCCAAGATCGCAATCTTCATGTGCAAACCGTCTTGTGCCGCTCGGCAAAACCAGGCGGAGGAGCAAAGGTTTCTGTGGATTCTTGAGCCTCTTTCGGTCGGGGGTGGGCACAAGGAAAATCCTTTTCCACAAAGAATCGATAGCTCTCCTGCACAAAATAAACCCCCTCGGTATCGGGAGCCGACAGCTCTGTGAGTGATCCGGCGCTCAAGGTTATTGTGAGAGAGCCTGGTACTGTGGAATCCAAGGCACTCTCTTCGCCGGGCTGAACACAGACCTGCCAGCCCCCTGGGAAGGCTGCTTTCTCACACACACTTGCGCCATCCTGAAGTAACGTAAACTCACCGGGCGTGATCCGTAGCCGCAGAGAGCCTTCCATCCAGCGCACTTTCATGAGCTCGCCTCTTTCTCAGCCTCGGTTGCCTCTTCCTGTGTTGCGGGCCGCACCCGGACTGCGCTGACCTTAAACTCCGGAATCTTGGACGTGGGATCTAGGTTTCGCGCCGTGAGGAGATTTGCAGAGCGTCCCCCACCCCAGTGATAGGGAATGAAAACCGTGTCGGTACGGATTGTCTTGACAAGGCTCGCCTTAAAGGTTGCTTTCCCCCGACGGCTCTCCAGCGTCACCCACTGGCTCTGCGCGATCCCCAGGCTTACGGCCAGCTCGGGATGGATCTCCATGAGCGGCTGAGGGTACTGCTTGACCAGCCCCGCGATGCGGCGGGTTTGCGTCCCGGAGAGGTACTGGCTGACAACCCGCCCTGTGGTCAGCCAGATGGGGTAGTCCGCATCCACGACCTCGGCAGGAGGCCGGTAGGTGATGGGGTGGAAGTGCGCCTTGCCATCGGGGGTGTGGAACTTGTGGTCCTCAAAAAGGCGCGGCGTGCCCGGATGGTCTTCGGTCGGACAGGGCCAGAAGATACCGTTGTTCTTCTCGATCTTCTCGTAGGTGATCCCGCCGTAGTCCGCCGTGCCTCCGTGGGACGCCCGCCGTAGCTCTGTGAAGATCGCCTCGGGGGAGTCAAACTGAAAGCCCTTCTCTCGCCCAAGACGCTGGGCAATGGCCTGGAGAATCTGCCAGTCTGCCTTGGCCTCGCCGGGGGGATCCACGGCCTTACGAATCCGGATCACCCGGCCCTCGGCGCTGGTGCTGGTGCCTTCGTCCTCTTCGTGAAGAGCACTGGGCAGGACGATATCGGCGTGCTGGGCGGTCTCCGAGAGGAAAAAATCCATCACGGTGTAGTGCTCTAGCCGCTCCAGTGCTTCGCGGGTGAAGTTGGCATCAGGGAGCGAGACCAGCGGGTTGAAGCAGAGCGAGAGCAGCCCCTTGATCTCGCCGTCGTGGATGGCATTCATGATCTCCTGCGCCGAGAGCCCCTTGCCGGGAATCTCACTCTCCAAGACCCCCCAGACCTCGGCGATATACTTGCGGTGCTCGGGATTGGTGATATCCCGGTTACCGGGGAGCTGGTCGCACTTATGGCCGTGCTCACGCCCGCCCTGGCCGTTGCCCTGCCCGGTGATTGTCCCGTAGCCACAGCCCGGCCTGCCGAGTCGGCCGGTTGCCAGGACGATATTGATGCACGAGAGCACATTCTCCACGCCCTTGCTCTGGTGCTCGATGCCACGGGCATGCAGGAGAAAGCTGGTCTTGGCGGGTCCCCAGAGCTCGGCGGCTCTGACAATTAGCTCTGCCGGGACGCCGGAGTCGCGCTCGGCTTTGTCGGGGGTGTAGTCGGCGACGGTGGCCTTGGTCTCGTCCCAGCCGCTCGTGTAGCTTGCGATAAACGCCTCATCGATCCAGCCACGCTCGATCAGGACATGGAGAATCCCGTTCATCAGCGCCGAGTCGCCGCCAGGGCGCACGGGGAGATGCAGGTCGGCGGTACGCGCCAGTGGCGTGACACGCGGGTCCACCATAATGAGCTTCGCCCCTCGATCCCTTGCCCGCCAGATATAGTCGGTCGTGATAGGCGAGCACTCCGCGATATTGCTCCCCGTCACCAAGATCACATCCGCAAGCACGATATCGTCCCAAGAGTTGGCCGCGCGGTCGATCCCAAAGGCTTTCTTATTGCCCGCCCCTGCTGAGACCATGCAGAGCCGCCCGTTGTAGTCCAGATTCGCCGTTTGGAGCGCGAGGCGTGCAAACTTGCCCACTAGATACGACTTCTCATTGGTCAGCGAGACCCCGGAGAGCATCGCGAACGCATCGTTGCCGTGGGCTTTCTGGATGCGCTGGATCTGGCGCACCGTCGTATCGAGAGCTTCGTCCCAGGAGATACGCTCGAACCCTCTCCCTTCCACACGCTTCATGGGATGGAGCAAGCGATCTGGATGCTCGTTTTGCATGTAGCGCAGGATTCCCTTGGGGCAGAGCTTGCCTCGGTTAAAGGGGAAGTCCTCGCGCGGCTCAAAGCCAATCACTTTGTTGTTCTTGACCTTGAGGTTAATGCCACACTGCTGACCACAGAAGCAGCAGTGTGTCGGCACGAGCTTATCTGGCTCGCCAGGGTACCCCCAGCCACCGGGAGGAGCAGCGTTGACATGCGGCCCGAACTGCTCGATCAGGCTCGCCATAGGAAGAGAGAGTTTTGCCATAGATTTATAACTTGTAGTTTAGCTCCCCATAAGCAAAGAAGCCCTTGCTGTCCGGGTAGATGCCCTTCACGACCGTACTTCCCAGCAGGTGCCCGACATAGACCGTGGCGCTCGTGCGCTTGTCAAGGACTCGGTCAGCGCTGAGATCGATCAGGTCTGCGAGCGAGGTGCCACCGCTTGGGTTGGTGCGCCCAATCAGGCCAAAGCTCCCCGCAGAGAGAAACGGTCCTCCAGCGGCGTACCAGCGGTCGCTGGCTTTATCCAGCGAGACATGGTGCAGGTCAGCGCGTAGCGTGGTCTTCTTGTCTGGGTGGAAGATGGCCTGTGCGAAGAGATCGCGGCTATTGGCCTCAGCAAAAAACGGGGTACGGGCGTAGATGCGCGGCGTGTTGAGCAGCGGCGAGAAGGTCTGGTGCTTGCCGTCGGTGGGGTTACCATCACCGGAGTAGACATCGTAGCCAACCCGATACCACGGTGCATTCTTCTCAGCCTTGGGCTGCCAGCCCGCCTCCAACGAGTAGGCGTAGGCTTGCTGGGTTTGGGTGCCCCAGTCGCCACTCTGGACAGCAGCCCAGCCCAGTACATCCCACTTGCCGTTGGCGTTCTCGCCGCTCTGGATATAGTGTCCCCCCAAGGTGGTGAGGGTAATAGTTGCGGTGTCCGCCACGGCGGGTACCTGGTTATCCACCTTCGTCACCCCTTTGCGAGCATCTTCGTAGAGAATCCCAAAGAGGCGCTGATCGCTGGTTTTGGTGGTTCGCGTGGCAGCGAGGTAGCCAACCCGCACCGACGTGAGCGTGGGCTGGCCGTTGAGATCGAAGACCCCGGCAGTGGGATAGGCAACAACGGCGGTGAGGTTATCGGTGCCCTTGGTTTTGCTGTAGTGGACGCCGTCGAAGCTACGTCCTACCTGGCTCCAGCCAAATGTCCCGATCAGACGCTGGCTGACCCGCTGGCTCTTCACCCATGCGAGCGCAGGATTCTCTGGGGTGGATTCTGCGCCTTCGTTGAACTCAAAGCGTCCTGCCCGAATTCCACGGAGCTTGTCCTGGTAGAAGGCTTGCTTGACAAAGAGGCTGCTGGTCTGGTTGCCATTGAAGCCCCGGTAGAGTGCTCCCAGCCCGAGCCCGCCCTGCGGTGCGGGAGCCGTGGCCCGGGTCGGTAGGCCAATGAGTGCTGGGGCTTCTAGCTCGACCGTCGCGCTACTAGTTTTTGTAGTGCGGGTGGCACCGTAGCGGAGGGTTGCCCCCGTGAAGGCGTAGGCATTCTGAAAACTGCCTGTCGCGGGCTGGAACCAATCCCAAGCCTCTTGTCGAAGCCGGAGCGAGCCCGAGTAGGTTGTTGTCTGGGCGGTTGCCGGGGCGACCGCAAGAACGACGAGTCCAAGTGTCAGTGTTGGTTTCATAAGAATCCAGGTCCTCCAATAAGTTCAAGCTGGTTTGCCGCCAGCAGGCGGCGACGGCAGGTGGGGCAGACATCCTGGTAGTGTCCGCCGTCCTCAAGCGTCTGATCAAAGCCGAGCTGCTCCAGGACGAGCTTTAGGTCGTCCACCTGCATCTGTGAGGCGTAGTCCTCAGCGCAGACACGGCAGTGAGCGCGGGCCGATGCCTTTCCCTCTTCCTTGTAGAACTGCACTCCGATATTGGCCGGGCGCTGAAAGACATGGAAGAACTTGCCAAACGGCAGGTAGAGCAGTGTCGTAATCACGCTGAACGCGTGCAAGGTCGCCAGGAAGCTGTAGTTGTGACCGTGCATCCAGACCGCACTCGCCGTGAGCATCAGGCCCGTCAAGCAGACCGCAAAGAGCAGGATCAGCGGAAAGAAGTCGTTGGCGAACTGCTGAACGGTCAGCGCACCGGGATCGTAGAGGCGGCGCTTGAAGGCAAAGCCCATCCCAACTAAAATCGCGACCGCACAGAAATCCAAAATATGGAAGATCACCCAGCCAAAGAGCGAGTGCGCGGGAAAGGTCATGGCGGGGAAGCCGAAGACAAACGTGATGTACTTTGCCGGGTCGCTGGGGTCGGCCTCGAACGCCACCCAGCCAAAGACCAGTGGAAAGGTCACCGCGCAGGCGAAAAGACAGCCCCAGGAGATCAAAAAGTGCGCCGTCCAGCGGGTGTGGCTCCGCTTCTCGATAAAGGTCTGGGCGATCAGGTTGTCCCAGGCGAGGCGCACCAGATGCAGGCAGTTCTTCACAAAGTGCGACGGCCGCAGAAAGAGCCGCCAGCCCTGCCGCCAGTAGAGCGCGGTGGGAGGCTTCTCCAGCCAGACCCCGTAGCGGTAGACCACACCAAAGGTCGCGAAGATGCAGGCACAGGTGTAGGCGATTAGCGCCGGGTCGAAGCGTGCCATCCGCCCCGATCCCAGATAGATCGCAACCACATTGAGTAGAGCCGCACCGGACGCCCATAAGAGCGCCCGGCGGTCGAGCCCGAAGCTACGAGTGCCAGGCTCTAGCATGGCTTCTCAGCTCCTTTACGGGTATAGAAGTGCCAGTTGAGCACCAAGCAGAAGAGATAGAACACCGCCGCCGCCCAGAAGAACGCCGTCGGGCTCCCGGTTGCGCCGATCACGCTTCCAATTGCCACTGAGAACAGAAACGGGCCATAGGCTGCAATCGCGGACGTCCATCCGATCACACCCGATGCCTGCCGGGGTGGGAAGATCATCGGCATCTGCTTGAACGTGCTGGCGTTGCCGATCCCGCTAAAGAAGAATAGCCCCAGCATGGTCCACAAGAAGCCTCCGAACTGATCCACAGAAGTGGGAGCCGTGTAGCGGGTGGCAAGTACAGCGCAGACCGTCAGCCCGATCCCCGAGAGCATCGTCACCTTTGCGCCCCCGATCTTGTCACAGACCGGGCCGAAGAGAACGCGAAGCAGTGCCCCCAGAAATGGTCCGATAAAGGCGTACTTGAGGGCATCGGGTGCACCGGGGAACTTACCGTAGAGTTCCTTGATCATCAGGCCAAACGACGCCGAGAAGCCAGAGAAGGAGCCGAAGGTCATGATGTAGAGCGCCGTCATGATCCAGGTGTGCTTCTCCTTGAAGATATCGGTCTGCTCCCGGAACGTGGCCTTCACCGGCACGGAGCGCAGGGCAATCCAGGCCCAGATCGCGCCGATCACGATCAGCGGAATCCAGATCAGAAAGGCGTTTTGTAGGTGGAGCGGCTTGTCATGGATATTCTTCTTGGGGTCGTTGAAGAGCTGTGTGCCGCTGACCATCCCGATCCCGATCACAATCGGGGTCAGGAACTGCACCACACTCACCCCGAAGTTGCCGATCCCCGCCTGAATCCCCAGCGCGGTGCCAAGCTGCTTTTTAGGGAAGAACAGGCTGGTGCTGGGCATGAAGGAGCTGAAGTTGCCACCGCCTAGTCCGGCGAGAAAGGCCAGGAGCATCAGCACGGAGAACGGGGTCTCCGGGTTCTGGATCGCCCACGCCCAGCCCGCGCAGGGGATGGCAAGAAGCAATGTCGAGAGTGCCACAGTATGGCGGGTTCCGAAGATGGGGATGAGGAAGGTGTGGATAATGCGCAGGGTTCCCGCCGCCAGCCCCGGCATGGCCGCCAGCCAGAAGAGCTGCCCCTTATCGAGCTTGAAGCCGATTCCCGTGAGGCGCACGAGCACCGCGCTGACCACGAACCAAGTCGCAAAGGCCAGCAGCAGGCAGTAGGTCGTCACCCAGAGCGTCTTCCAGGCCGTGGCTTTTCCGCCCGCCTCCCAGAAGGCGCTGTCCTCAGGTTTCCAGTCGGAGAGCCAGCTTGCGCCCGTGCGCCCAGCCTCCGGTAGAGCTTGTGTTGCCATCGTTTTGTCCTCTAAATCACGTGTTCTTCGTCGCGGTGGATATGCACTACCACGGCATGGAGCCAGCCTAGGCTCATCAGGGTCAGGGCCAGTAGCGCCCAGAAGAGCGACTGAGGCTGACCCGTAGCGGTCTTGAGCGCGGCGAAGAGCGGGGGCAGACCAAAGCCGCCCAGGGCAGCGAGCGCCCCGACCAGCCCGACCACCGTCCCCACATCTTTGGGGTAGTAGTCCGGGATGTATTTGATCGTGCTCGCCTTTCCAAAGCCTTGTGTGATCCCCAAAAGCAGGGTAAGCCAGAAGAAGGGCCACATTTCCTGGCGCACCGAGAGGGCTCCGCAGGCGAGTGCCCCCAGGATAAAGACCGTGTAGGTCACTTTACGCGGCCCAAACTTGTCTGAGAGCCAGCCACCGAAAGGCCGGAGTAGGCTGGAGGCGAAGATATACGGGACGCACATCAGGGCCGCTTTCTTTAGCGGCAGGTCGTAGACATCGACGTAGTACTTCGGGAGCCAGACCGAGAGAGCGACATAGACTCCGAAGACCACGGTGTAGTAGAGCGAGAAGCGCCAGACACGAACTTCGTGGAGCGGTCTCAGCATCTCTTTGAGTGGGCGGCCCTGGTTGGGAACTATATCGGGGGTCGGAGCGGCGACAGTGACTAAAGCCGCCATCAGGAGCATCAACCCCGCGTAGAGACAGGGAACAAAGCGCCAGCCACCGGGGATCAGCCCGCCTGCCATCCCTGTGGCAGGGACGGCGGAGATGATCATGGGGCCGATGAGCTTGGTGACACTCGCTCCCACGTTGCCTGCGCCAAAGAGCCCTAGCGCGAAGCCTTGCTGTGCCTTGGGGAACCAGGCCGCGTTCCAGGCCGAGCCAATGGTGAAGCTATTGCCGGCCATTCCCACCAGCACGGCACAGGCGAGGAGCATGCCGTAGGAGTGGGTGCGCGAGACCAAGAGCGATGCCACAGCGGAGAATAGCAGGCATCCCAGAAACGCCTTACGCCCCCCAATCTTGTCGGCGAGCATTCCCAGCGGGAGCCGCCAGAGTGCGCCGTTGAGAATCGCCAGCGCGGAGAGCCAGGCGAGCTGCATGTCCGAGAGCCCAAGCTCCTTACGGATGGGGATGCCCAGCACCCCAAACATGGTCCACGCCGCGAACATCAGAGCAAAGCCGATAAAGCTCAGCCAAAGAACGCTCATGCGTCGAGCATTCTCTTGTGTTTGGCTTCCTGTACTGTGTAGAGTTGTTGCCGCCATCTAGCTGCCTCCTTCCGGGCGGTGGTCGAGGTCATGGATGTAGCGCAGGACCACGAGGTTGACCAGAAAACACCCCCCTGAGGCCAGAAACGTCGGGAGTGCGAGAGCGGAGTGCTCTGCCAAGTGCTCCTCCAGCGCCAGCGTGATCAGCCAGAGCTGGATCAGGAAAAGGGCTAAGGTGATGCAGAGCAGCATCACCAGCGCCTGCGCTCGCCGCTGCCACCAGACTCGATTTTTCATCCCTCGGCCTCGTCCGAGCTTGCCAGTCCCGCCGCGAAGATCTCACCGTTTTCCAGCTTCAGCGCGATTCGAGGCAACGGACGTGGGGGTGGCCCACCTAGAACGCGCCCTGTTCTGGCATCGAAGGTTCCGTTGTGACAGGGGCAGTCGAGCTGGGTCTTCTCGACGTTAAAGTGCACCGGGCAGGACAGGTGGGTGCAGCGCTGACGGAAAGCCACAAAGCGATTCTCTGCTAAGCGGATCAGCATTGCGGGATCGGCCTCCGTGGGGTAGCGAAAGAGCTTGACTCCTCCAATAGGTAGCTCCGTGAGGGTGGCGATCTTGACGGTCGGGCCGGACTCGGCGCGGGGTGTGAGGGCGTTTTTGGCGACAAAGTAGCCGTTGCCAAGGAAGGTTGCGCCGCTGGTGAGGATTAGAAAGCGTGTGAAGTCCCGGCGCGTGACATAGTTGTCTGCCGCCCACTCGACCGGAAAGTCCTCGCGCCACTTCTCCTCGGGAGTGGGCTCTTTGCCTTTGCAGTTTTCGCAGTTTCCACCACAGCTCATCTTGGGTTGTCCTTGTCTTTCTTTATCCAGTTCTGGAGGGGCACTAACCCGACTTCCAGGCGCTCCGGCTTATCGTCGGGGAGCACGAGGTAGACCTGTGTCTTGACGACTTGCTTGCCAAAGCGAAACTCATTGATGGCGCGGCCCCGTCGCCGCTTCTGCCAGGTATCGATGGGGCCAAAGTAGAGTGCCTCCGACGGGCAGACCGTGGCGCACATGGGCTTCTTCCCCACCGACGTCCGGTCGTAGCACATGTCGCACTTCATCATCTGATCCACAGGGGCATCGTACTTGGGGACACCGAAAGGACAGGCGAGCACGCAGTTGCTACAGCCAACGCAGCGGGGTTTGAGCGAGGTCTGCACGACACCATCGGGGGTTTGCTTAATCGCATCGGCGGGGCAGACCCGAGCGCACGTCGGCTCTTCACAGTGCATACAGACCTGTGGTGTCGTCTGAACGGTCTCTTCCCGCTGGAGATACTCCAGGTGGATCATCGAGACCCCGCGGTGGGTTCCACACTCTCCGCATGCCTGAACACAGGCTTGACAGCCGATGCAGCGCGCAGGATCAACGATAAAAACGGATTGCATAATCGGATATGATTATCCGATTATCGAGAAAAGTAAGAATCCCCATAATGGCGGAATTAGGTCAGAGTGCCAGCGTAGCAATGATGCCAAACCAGAGCGCAAGTGCTGCCTCGCGCATCCCGACTTTCTTCAGCGGGGGGAGCTTACCGTCGAGCTGGACATAGGTCAGTACGGCCCGAATCAGCGCAGGAAGAAATGCTAACCCAAGCCACGGGGAGCGCAAGAGGAGCAGCCCAACGAAAAGCAGAGCGTGGTAAAGGACATGGGGCCAGCCAATGCCCCAACGCTCCTTGTTTGTGAGTCCCTTGCGAAACCTCGCCGAGGCAAGTACCAACTTCACCGCAAAAACACCACTGGCAAAAAACGCGATGGAGAGCCCCCAGACCACCAAGGCTTTTGTCCCCAGGGGCATCGCAAGCGCACAGGCGGCGGGGCCGGGAAGCGTCAGGGCCGGGATCGCAGCAAGCTCCCCCCAGAGCGAGCGGTCAAGGCGCTTCCGGGCTGGAATGAGGAGAAGCACCCCTTGAACGGCTAGAAACAAGACGGCCACCCCACCCAGTACGGCAAAGTCCTGCCAACGTGGCACCTGGAGCAAAAGTGGAGCGATTGAGGCTAGCCCTATCACTGCAAACAACGCGAGCCAGCCCAAGTCACGGTGCGAGGTGCGCTTGCGAAGCCAGAGCCGCACCAGGTTCTGAGCGCAGAAGGCAGCCAGTGTTGCCACGATCAGCAAAAAGGTCGGTGTTAGCGCAGCATGGACATCCCACGCTCCCAATAGCAAGGGGACGCTCAGCATGACCCAGGCACCGTGTTCTTTGGGGAGTGGAGGCATCTTGAGGCGCAGAATAAAACCTGGACTTGAGCTCTGCATCCCCTAAATGGCAGAGAGCACCTGCTAAATACGCCGTTTAGGGGAGGACACCCAAGAAAGCATTGTTTATAAAACAGGACAAAGTTATCCGATTTTCTTATCGAAGGAGGCAAGAAATGGCAACGCGCGCTGGGGTTCCGGGACGAAGCTCGTCCCCTCCACCACCGGAGGGTGCGATGATTATCCGCACCACGGATAGTCCCAACTGCACAGGAGCCTGCGGCTGGAACGCCACCGTCGTCAATGATGTGATTGTGGATCTCAAGCCGGCGGCGGACTATCCTTGTGCGGAGTACAACCCTCGGGGGTGCCTGCGGGGGATGTCGATGACGCATCTTATCTACGGACCAGACCGTATCCAGCGTCCCCGGATTCGCACTGGGCCGCGCGGCTCGGGGCAGTGGCGCGAAGTCACTTGGGATGAAGTGCTGGATCACCTCGCAGGGGAGATGAAGCGCCTCAGCGATACCTATGGACCAGAGTCCATGCTCCTCTTTAACCAAGTGGTGGGCACAAGCTATGTCCAAAAAGGTGCCCAGATTCGAATGGCGGCACTGCTAGGGATGTCCTTTGCCACCGCCTACGACTACAACGGCGATATCGCCATGGGCTTCACCCAGACCCTCGGCATCGACTCGATTGAGTGTGAAACCAAGAGCTGGGGACATGCCAAGTACGCCCTCCTCTGGTCGGCCAATATCTTTCAGACCCGCATCCCCGATGCCCACTTTCTGACCAAAGAGGCCAAGCAGCAAAACGGCTGCAAGATCGTCAGTATCGACCCGCGCTGCTCCCAAACCGCCAAGGGTTCGGATCTCTGGCTGCCCGTACACCCCGGCACCGATGGTGCTCTGGCGCTGGCGATGTGCCACACGATTATCGAGGAAGGGCTGGTGGACTGGGAGTTCCTGCGCACCTTCACCGATCTCTCCACCTTGATCCGTGATGACACCGGCATGCGCCTGCGGGCCAGCGATCTGGGCCGTGGCGGCGAGAATGAGTTTGTGGTCTGGGACGAAACCACCGCCGACTTTTTTGTCCTGCCCTCCGAGACGCTAGCGCTACCCGAAGCTGTCCGCCCAGCATTTCGTGGGAGTCGCACCATCACCATTGGTGGCAAAGCTGTCAAAGTCACGCCCGTCTACGAGCTGCTCGAAGACCTAGTGATGCGGGAGGCGTATAAGCCCGAGACGGTCGCGCCGCTCTGTGACATTCCTGCCGCGACCATTCGCCAAGTGGCCCGTGAGTACGCCACGACCAAGCCAGGCATTATCCTGATCGGGATGGGGATCAACCATCGGCTCCATGGCGACCTGACTATCCGCTCGATCCTGCTACTCTCCGCACTTGCAGGCCAGTACGGCACGGCGGGCTCCGGGGTCTCGATCTACTCCGGCCAGCACCACTTCCGCATCGATATCAGCGGCTTCTGGTACCCCGATGGCAAGCGCCCCAACCTCGTCCCGATGCACTACTTTGCAATGGGTGGTCCCACGGAGACGATCCACCCCAAGATCAAGTACCCCAAAAGCGGCTTTAAGGCGCTCTTTGTCTCGCATGCCAATCCACTGGTGACGGAGTTCTCCGGCCCCTTCAAAGACGCCATCGACAAGCTAGAGCTCTTCGTTGCCGTGGACTTCTCGATGAGCCCGACCTGTGAGTACGCCGATGTGGTCCTCCCCGCCCCGACATTCTGGGAGAAGCACGATCTCGTGGGCACGGGTTGCCACCCCTACTTGCAGCTTCAGCAGCCTGTGGTCTCACCGCAGTACGACAGCAAGAGTGAGTTCTGGATGGTGCGCGAGCTGCTCAAGCGCATTGATCCCGAAAAAGCGCGCTATTTTGAGATGACAGAGCTTGAGGCTATTGACCTTCTGCTCAAGACAGCGGGCAAGGAGACGGAGGGAATCACTCTGAAACAGCTCCAGCAAGGTCCCGTGCGCCTCAATGTTCATGACCCAGAGATCGGCCTCGACGACCAGCTCCTTCACAAAGTCCCGTTTCCACCACGTGCCTTGCCCTTCAAAGTGGAGCAGCAGCGCGAGTTTCTCAAGACGGGCCGGATGGAGTTCTACAAGGAGGAGCCGATATACCAGCAGCTCGGGGAGACCCTTCCCCACTGGCGACCGACCTTTGAGCACCTCTCTGACGAGGACCAAGCGCTCCCGCTTTCCATTGTCACCCCACACTCCAAGTGGCGGGTTCACTCGACCCACTCCAACAATCCACTGCTGATCAACCTCAATCGCAAGCCCATCGTGGAGCTCAACCCGCGCGATGCCCTCAAGCGCGGCATCCGTGATGGCGACCCGGTGGAGATCTTCAACACCAACGGGAGCTACCGGGTCTGGGCACTGCTCACAGAGACGATCAAGCCCGGCGTGGTTTGTGTGGATCACGGCTGGTGGGATCGGTACTTAGGCAAGGGCAAGTACCACGGCGTCCACACTCATCAGCGTATCAAGCCCACCCACGAAGCCTACTACCTGCCCGCAGTCTACGCGCCGGGGCAGCACTGGAAAGACACCCGTGTGGATGTCAAGAAAGTAGAGGACTGACCCATGGCTCGCCTCTCAATGCTCATTGACCTGACCCGCTGCATTGGCTGTGATGCCTGTACGCTCGCCTGCAAGCAAGAGAACGGCACCCCAGCGGATGTTTTCTTTGCCCGTGTCTTAAATATCGAAGCGGGCACCTACCCCGATGTCCAGCGCCTCTATCTCCCGGTGCTCTGCAACCACTGTGACAATCCAGCCTGCCTGAAAGCCTGCCCCAACAAGGCGATCTATAAGCGCGACGATGGAATTGTGCTGATTGACCAGGAGCGTTGCCGGGGTACGGGGGCCTGTGTCTCCGCGTGTCCCTATGGCAATATCATCCTCAACGAGAAAGACGCCTGGTATCTCCCCGAGGATCGCGCCTACGAGCGGGATTTTGTCAAGCCACGGCTGAAGGAGAATGTCGCCCGCAAGTGTACGTTCTGCGCCCAGCGTGTGGACCAGGGTCTGAATCCAGCCTGTGTGGTGGCCTGCCCGACCCATGCCCGTATCTTTGGTGATCTGGAAGACCCGGAGAGCGAGATATCCGAGTACATTGTCAATCAGGAAGCGCAGACAGGCCGTGAGGCGTTTCATCTTTTGCCGGAGTGTGGCACCGAGCCTGCGAACCTCTACCTTGGCCCGATGGCGGAGCAAGAAGTACGCACACTAGGAGGAACAGCAGAGCCAGAGCCCATTGGCGAGCCCTATGAGGGGTTGGCACAGCTCCGGGATGCGGCGACCAAAGTCTTGACGTTCTTGTTTGTCGCAATTCTGCTCACGCTGGGCACGGCGCACGCGCAGGGGGTGGATCCCAGTGACCATGAGACTTGGATATCATCAAGCTGCGCGGGGTGCCACGGCAATGGTGCAATGGGAGGCATGGGGCCACCGCTGGCACAGACCAAGCTGGACTACGAAAAATTCGCCCACTTCGTCCGCCATGGCAAGGGCATGATGCCCGCCACGAAATCGAAAGATCTCGCCGATGACGAATTGCAGTCGATCTATGCCTTCGCCAAGAGCGCCCCACGCGATGAGTCGCAGGTGCCGCTGGCCTTCAAGATCGCTGGACTGCTCACCACGCAGAATGTCGGGGCGGGGTTTGCCTTCATTGGGATTGTCTCGCTCCTATTGGGCTTGAAAGTCCTACTCTACTGGCTGGACTGTGCTGGCATCCACCGCCTGACGCCCTATTTTGGCAAGCTCGGCTGGGGCCGGACGCTCCAAATCGCTCTCCATGCCGTGATCGTAGAGGGACTCTTTGTCCGCTCGCTCTGGCGCAAGAGTAAGCACCGGTGGGCGATGCATGGCCTGATGCTCTACGGCTTTATGGGGCTGGGAGCCACCGACTTTCTGATGTCTATTTTCAACCCAACCCGTGCGGATCTTGGGCAGGGGCATCCCCTGAAAATCGCCGCGAATACAGCAGGGTTTCTCTTACTCATGGGCCTTGCCTACGTCCGTGTTCGCTACCGGAAAGACGAGTACATCGACAATGGGCTGACACTTGGGCGTGACTATGCCTTTGTCAACCTGATGACGCTCGCGCTGATCACAGGGTTTCTCACCGAGCTCTTTGGCGTGCTGGGAGCCAACCTCTGGATCTTACCAACCTATCTTGTCCATCTCGTTCTGGTGGCGACTCTGCTCCTCTCGGCTCCCTTCACCCGCTTCGCCCATGCCTTTGTCGTCCCTGCGCTCATCGCCATGACGCGCCTGACGGAGGCGGTCACGACAGCAGGGATTGGCCTGGGCTTTGAGCGCGAACCCTCACCAGGCAGACACCACAAGTCGGAGCGCATTGTTGCTGGATTGCTTCGTGAGGTCGCTCCTGACAAGGCGGACAACTTCACGATCCGGTACTACCCGTAAGCTCAAGGAGGCTGTTTATGGAACCCCACTACAACCACGAACCCGACCCTGAGACTCCCACCCGCCGAAAGGTGATGGGGAGCTTGATCGGCCTGATCAATGCAGGGCTGGCGGCGGCTATAGCGCTACCTGCGCTCGCGTTTCTCGTAGACCCTCTGCGACGTAAGTACGCCACGGGGGACTGGATCGCTGTTCTCGATGACAGTGCGCTCGCAGAGGGAGAGACCAAGTATGTCACCTTTGAGATGCTGGTGGACGATGGTTACATGAAGTCGGTGCGCAATGCCAGTGTCTATGTCAGTCGCAAGGGCTCGCGCCTGGTCGCCTACGACCCCTCGTGCCCGCACCTAGGCTGCCATGTCGAGTACAAGAAAAAACGGGATCGCTATATCTGCCCTTGTCATGGCGGCGTCTTCGACAGCGATGGTGAGCGGGTCTCAGGGCCACCTCCTCGTGGACTGACAAAAATCCCAACGCGCACGGACGGTGGGCGCATCTGGATAAGAAAGGCATAGTATCATGGCGATCTTTCACAAAACTGGCCACGACGACCTGCACCGTGAGCGTCCTTCGTTGGGCGACTGGCTGAACCTGCGAACCGGCTGGTACGGCTTTGTCCAGAAAAACTTGGATGAGCCCATGCCTGCTGGCGTAGGCTGGTGGCAGACGCTGGGCAACCTGCTCCTCACGCTTCTGGTCTTTCAGTTCGTGAGTGGATTCATGCTCACGCTCTACTACGTACCCAGCCCAGACCATGCCCACCAGAGCGTGAGCTACATCAATAACAGGGCCTGGATGGGCTCGATCGTGAGGGGAATCCACCACTACGGCTCCAGCTTTTTGGTGATTGTGATTGTCCTACACATCCTGAGGACGTTCTTCTGGGGCACCTACAAAAAACCGCGCGAGCTGACCTGGGTCTTTGGGGTGCTGATCTTTGGCATCATGCTGGCCTTCTCCTTCACCGGGTATCTTCTGCCGTGGGATCAGAAAGCCTTTTGGGCGACGGTCGTGGGGACGCGCATGGTCGAGACGGTTCCATTAGTGGGCGATAAGCTTGTGGTGCTGGTGCGTGGTGGTCACGAGGTCGGTGCCCTGACCCTAACTCGCTTCTACGCTATCCACATCATGGCACTTCCACTCGCTCTGATGGGGCTCACCGCGGCCCACCTCTACCTCGTGCGGCGGCTCCATATCGCGGGGCCGGTGACCAAGCAGAAGGGTAAGCCCGTCAAGTTCTATCCCACTCAGCTCTTCCGTGATGCGGTGGTGTTGCTCGTGGCTGTCGGCTGGCTCTTAGTGCTGGCCTACCTCGCCAAGCCAGAGCTCGGTGAGGTCGCTAACCCAGCGCGGGTAGACTTTACCCCCAAGCCCGAGTGGTACTTCCTGGGTCTCTATGAGCTGCTTAAGCTCCTGCCGCCACAGCTTGAATCTGTCGGGACGTTCTTTATTCCGATGGGGATGATCGCAGGAATGCTGGCGCTCCCGTGGCTAGACCGCTCTGAGTCCCGCCACCCGGCAAAGCGCCGTTGGATCATTGATGTGGCGATTGTAACAATCCTAGGGATCGGGATACTCACCCTCAAAGGGCTCCTCTCGTAGGAGCCCTACCCCCCGATCTGCGACATGGTGCGTAGGCTCCCACCATACACCAGACGTCCCTCAAAGTCACTCTGGAGAGGCTTGTGCGCGAGAGCGGTGGCAACGTGCTCTAGGAGCTCATGGTCCGTGCAACTAGTACGCAATGGCCCCATGAGGTCGTACTCAAAGTTATCCGACAAGCACGGAACGAGTTTGCCATTGGCGGTGAGCCGCAGCCGGTTACAGCCCTCGCAGAACTTATGACTGATGGGATTGATTACCCCTACTGTGCCTAGTGCCCCAGGAATGCGAAAGTTTCGACTCGTACTCTCTGGAGCATCTTCGAGTGGCTCTAGATTGGGCCAGAGCGCTCTCAGTCTTGCGACCACTTCGTCGTTGGGTACGTACTGTGCGCGCCACTGGGCATTGCTGACTTGGCCGATGGGCATGTACTCCAGAAAACGAACCGAGAGCGGACGCTCCAGGGTGAGCCGCCCGAAATCTTCGATTTCATCGTCGTTGATACCGCGCATAAGAACACAATTCAGCTTGAGGGGTGAGAAGCCGCAAGCCAGAGCTGTTTCCAGTCCCTCCCTGGCGCGGGCGAACTCGGCACGGCGCGCCAGTTTGACGAAGCGCTCGGGCTGGAGCGTGTCCATAGAGAGATTGAGGCGACGAATACCCGCGTCCCACAGCGCTTGAGCATCCCGTGCGAGCAGAATCCCATTGGTCGTTAGGGTCACTTCGTGGACTCCCGCGATGGCAGCGAGCCGCGCGGTAAGCTCCGGCGTGTTTTTCCGAACCAACGGCTCGCCACCGGTGAGCCGCACTTTCTTGAGGCCCGCACTTGCCAGCACACGCACCACGCGCTCGATCTCCTCGAAGGTCAGAACATCGTCCAAGTCTCCATAAGGGACACCTTCCTCAGGCATGCAGTAAACACACCTCAGGTTGCAGCGGTCTGTTAGGGAGATTCGGAGGTACTCTAAGCGCCTCCCAAAGGAGTCGGCAAGAGCCAGGGGCAAGGGAATCATCGCAGGTAGCTCGTGTGGCGCTGGCGCATTTCCTTTCCCACCGTTTCTATTACCGTTGCGGAGAGCACCGTGCGTGCCAGAGGAAAGACCACACTATCTTCAAGCTCAATGTGCCCACGGTAGCGCTCACGGAGCGATTCCAGAACCAGCTTCAGGTTTTCTCGGGAGTCAGGAGTCAGCATTCCATCACGGAGCCAAGTTTGTATGAGCCGCTCGACCACCTTGTGCTCCTCGTGGGCAAGCTGATGATCAAGATCCAAGCGCTCCAGTGTCTCCAGCACCGCGTGGACGCAGGGGTGGTCGTCGGCACAACTCCGCAACCGAGGGAAGAGTGACTCGTCCTCGTCCTGCGTGTGCACAACACCTGAGGTAGCAAAGTAGCCCAAGGCGGACTCTAGTGCTTGGCGCTCAGCGGGCGTGAGAGTCTCTCCGGCTACCTGGTCGACATTGTAGAGACTCCCCAAAAACCACTCTATGCGGCGGTGACAATCGGAGAGCATCCGGAGTGGATCATCGAAACCTGCCGCTGGCCGAGCGCCAAGCTGAATCATAAGGTCACCTCGCCAGTGCTCGGGGAAAGAGCACGTTGTTTTCCAAGTGAACATGCTGGTGCATATCCCGCTCTAGAGTCGCCAGTGCATCATAGAGCGCCCGAAAAGTCCCACAGGCATCTTCAGGAGCCTGGTAGCTATCTGTCAGATAACGAAAAGCTTCCAGCGCTTCGCCCGCCGATTCATGCTCTGCCTCCATCACTGAGATGGGACCAGAAAGCGCTGGGCGCTGCTCTGCCACAGGAACACTATCTATTTGCCGAATCCAGGGGAAAAGTACCTGCTCTTCCTTGAACATGTGTTGCTCCAGCTCGTCGCGAAACGGCTCGTACGCTTGCTGAAGCTCGATCAGAAAGGGATGTGTGCGTCCATGTGCCTTCACCACTTTCGCAAGCAGACCAGAGATTCGAGGGAGCTCCTGCTTAAGGTAGGTATGGTGGGTTGCTTCGATGTGATCCGATAGTGCCGGGAGCGGCAGCTCTGCCGGGTTCTCCTCCACCGTGGAGGGATCCACCTCACTCTGTAGCTGACTCACCACTTCATCGAGGAAAAGCTGTTTGGCCTCACAAGCGTGGCCGAGTGTACGCTTCCCTCCACAGCAGTAGTCCAGCCCTAGCTTCTCAAAGAGCCGTGAACGCGATGGGTTCTCGGCGACAAGCTCTCCAAGGGTTTTCTCCGCAAGTATCATTTCAAACCTCACTCGTACATTGGAAATATTCTGCCTTATTAAATCGGATAAACATGTCCTGTTTTTCACCTGAATGGCGTATTTGAGCAGTGTTAGAAATCAGCCTATTGTTTTTTCAGAAGTGTCGCCAGGCGGATCAGATCGTCTTCCGTAATGTCAATAAACGAATCGAGAGAGCGGATTGCCTCCAGTACCTGCGCGTGCTCTTGCTCGGATGTTACGCTCACCGGAAGCTCCTTGAGGCGGTTCAGGGTAGCCGGGTAGCGCCTCCAGCGGAAAGCCCCATTCAGGACAATGGCGAGCAGTACCATCACCACTGCGTTAAGGAGAACCGGTGCTAGGACAAAACGAAACCCGAGTTGGTGAATCGCATTTCCTCCCATCACAGCAGTAAACGCCGTCGCTCCGCCGGGAGGATGAACGCACTTAAGCTGGAGCATCGCCCCGATTGAGAGTCCGACCGCGCAGGCAACGGCCAGGGGGGCGTACCCAATATAGCGTCCACAAGCCACCCCGATCAGGGCAGAGACGACATGCCCCGCCACAACCGGCCATGGCTGAGACAGCGGTCCGTGCGGCACAGCAAAAAGCAAAACTGCACTCGCTCCGGTCGAGGCGATAACAGGTACAGCTCCCTCAGTGGGAAGTATCCATAGGGAGAACAGAGTTACGAGAAAGACCGCAAGCCCACCCCCGATAAGGGCAATGCCCTTTTCCAGAGGGCTGACTTCGACCAGCTCGACACCGAGCCATCGTAGCGTATGTTTCAAAAGCATAGTGATCTCAGACAGTAAATCATACCTACTTGTCCGATTTTCTGCTGCTACTAGTGAAATATTCCGAGCATGCTTAGGACACTTTGGCTGCGGTCACCTCGTGCCAAATAATGGTTCCTTTTCCGTTACATTTTCCGCGGGGATCTACAGCCCGGTAGCTCGTGCTGGCTCCAGAAGCGCCAAGAGATCGGAGCGCTGGATCAAGACCTTTCGTAGCCCAGCCACACGAAACGACTTCAGCGTGCCCTGACGGATGTACGAGCGGATCGAGGAGGTATAGAGTACTGGCGTTTCTTACTCCTGCGCACTGGCGCGGGACTCAAACTATGCCACCAGATTTGTTCGCCCCCCAATGAGGAATTGGTTCGCCTGCAATGAGGACGGAACAAACCACGCAAAAAGTAGCGTGCGTTGACGCAACGCACGTTGCCCACACAGGCAAGGGCAAGGCATCATGAAAAAGCCACGCGCGGCACTCTCAACCCTAAATTCACTCCTATGAAACGGTACTCCGTAGTATCGTCGTCGGGGGTCGGCAACCGACTCCGGGCCTGTCTTACCCATGTCCCCTGGTACAGCACAGACGGCTATACCCGTCTCGCAACAGATGTAGGCGTCGCACGCTCAACCATTGTCCGCCTCGCCAGCGGTACCCAGTGCCCTTCCTTCAAGTTAGCGCAAGCCGTCACCGATGCTATCTCTAGGAGATCGGGACAGCCCATCGATATCGGAGAGATTTTCACACTGGATGGCACCTATCCCACGGGCTCTACTTGCTGGCTTTTCGACTGCGGCGGATGCTTCCCCCCAGAAGCATGGAACGAGCAGACGTGCGAATTGCACGAACACTGGAAAAACCAAGACCCCGGCCAGTGGTGCACCTGTCCGGTACGCAGAGGCTTCAGACCCTCGCTTACCGATAAAGAATTCGCTCTTAGGGAAATCTCCAAAGCACTGCCCACTACCGGGGTTCTTCTTTCTTAGCAGACCGAAAAGTAAAAAGAAAGCAAAACGGCTCCTTTTACAATTCACCACAGCTTACTATTCAACACAACTCCCCTATGAGATATCTCTCTCAAACCACCTCGCCCTCGGAGACACTTCTCGAGCGGCTCAGGCAGCTTCCCTTCGATGCCTTTACCCTGACTATCGCAAGTCTTTTGGACAAACTCGGCTACCAGGATATACAACCCGCTGGCAGAACCGACTGGAAAGGTCGAAATCGGGCAGGCGGGGTAGACCTCACCGCAACCTATGTCAGCGCGGCGGGAAAGCGAAGTATCGCCTTTCAGCTCAAGCAGTTCCAGCCGAATCAGCGCCTTTTCCAGAGAGCCGTGGACGAGCTACGCGGGGTTTGCCTTCGCCAAGGAGCTGCCGAGGGTATGCTCATCACCACATCGGGTTACTCCCCCACCATCACCGGCACCCAGGGCATGGTCGCGCCGCTTTACCTCATGAGCGGCGAGGAGCTGGCATTGCTACTACGCCAGTACCGAATCGGCGTCACGAAAGGTGGCAAGCTCGACGAGGACTTCTTCAAGGGTTTGGAGCGAAAGAGCCAGGGAAACCGGCCTGGAGTCCCGATGAAGGAGAAGCCAGATCAAGTCAAGGGCAAATATGACGGAGACCTCGTTGTTACCGTCTCCCTTCGACAGAATCGATCTTCGCTATGGCGAAGACCTGCCTTACGGCAAGATCCATCCGACCAACCATTTTGATCAGGGAGGACACCTTGACCTGGAGAACTCACCTAGCTGGAGGACTGGCAACTCTCTGGCTACTCAAACCATTCGTACCTATAGAGAGCATAGGCCTGCTTTCTATCGCGGCAGGGCTGGGAGCATTGTTGCCTGACCTCGATGCCAGAGAATCGCGCATCAAGAACCTCACACTCGGCACGGGGATCGCACCCTTTGCGCTGCCTGCCTTCGCGCTGCACCGCCTACTAGGACATCGCGGACTACTTCACTCACTGCTCGGCCTTGTGCTCACCGGGCTAGTCGTTGGTCTCCCCATCGCACTCTACCTGGAGCCTGAAGCCGCCATCGCGTTGCTGCTGGGTTACGCAAGCCACCTCGCCCTTGACGGAGCAACCAAAGCAGGTATCCCTCTCTGGTTTCCAAGTCGTCGGCGCGTTCACTTGCTCCCGCCAAAACTTAGGATTACCACCGGCTCTGAGCCCGAGGACATCGTCCTGGCACTCCTCGCCATGACTGCAATAGCCGTCCTGCTCACTTCCTTACAACCTCCAGTAGTATGACCAATGCCGATTGGGCGATTTACAACCACTCCTGCCAGACGATGCCAGAGTTGCTCGGCGACTCAATTGACCTTATCGTCACCAGCCCGCCCTACTGGATACAGCCAAACGACTCCCTTATGGAGCCCGCGCTGCTCAGAGAAACCCACGGCGGCACCCCGCAGAGCTACGAGAGCCTGCTGGAGCTGCTGACAAGCTGCTTTGCTGAAGCCTTCCGCGTCCTCAAGCCCGGAGGACATGCCGCCATCAATGTCGCCTCCACACGAGAGAAAGGAGTCCTCAGGCCGCTTCCCGCCGATCTGACAATCCGGCTACTGAACCTAGGATTCCAGCTCAAGGAGGAGCTTATCTGGCGGCGCTGGAGAGCCTACGACAGGCGAGCTGGCACCCTGATCCAGAAGCCTTATCCTGGCTACTACTTCCCCAACAAGAACCACGAGTGGCTCCTCATCTTCCAGAAGCCCGGCCCTGGCATCTACGAGGGGCGCACGCTTCAGGAGCGCGAGGCGAGCCGCCTTCAGACCGGGCCGCTCTACGTCTTCGAGATCGCAAGCTCGGTCTGGAATATCTTGCCTATTCCACCCGCCAGCAAGGAGATTCACCCTTGCCCATTTCCTGATGAGCTGCCCGCACGTCTCATTGAGCTCTACAGCTACAAGGATGACCTAGTGCTCGATCCATTCACGGGCAGTGGCACAACGGGCAAGGCGGCTCACCATCTCGGACGGCGCTTCGTGGGCTACGAGATAAACCCCGAGTTCATCCCTCTCGCCACAGAGCGAAAGAGCCAGCCCCTAATCCGCCAGCGCCACAGCGCCTACTACAAAACCATTCGCTAAATCATTTCATCATGACCACTACTACAACTGATCAATCACGCGAGGCGACCTTCTACGTTGCTCGCTGCGACGAGCTTGTCCGTCTACTCCTTCGCCTTCTCGAAGGAGCTACCCGTCCCCAAACCCTCCGCTTCGCCGACCGACAGCGCCTCAAGCGACTCCTGAGGCGGCTCCAGGAAGGCATCCAGCAGCTAACTATCACTTTATGAACAGCACTCCTTCTACAACTACCACTCCTTTTGTCATTGAACACCGTCAGGCTGATCAGGGTGGGCGGCGCTTTGTCCCAGAGGCAAAGCTTTTGCTCGCTCCCACTCTCCGCACATCAGGACTGCTCACAGAGCTCCCTGACGGTGCAGCACGACCACTGTTGACTCTACTGAGCTTCCTAACACCAAACGGAGATATCCATCCCACGATCCACGAGATCGCCGAGGTGCTGGGTATCTCGGCGGGCAGTGTCCGTGACTTTATGGAACCCCTTACACAACTCCACTGGCAGGGCGCACCGCTGGCCATCCCACTACTCAGGGAGAGCGGGATGGACGGATATATGCTCTCGCCAAAGGCCGCAGTCCATGTCCACAAGGTCATTCTAAATGCTCACCTTGAGGAGACCGGGGAGCCAGTCCCTGAGCCACTGAGCTACGTTCCAGCAGGACGCGAGGCCATTATCGCCGCCAGCCGTGCCAAGTACGCAAGGCCACGGGCAGAGGTCGAACGAGAGATTGAGGAGGCATTAGGACACGATCCACGAGAGGCCGATGCTTCGCCCGAGGGTGAGGCTCGCAGGCGGCTCTACAGCCTAGGCGTGCCCCGTGAGGAGATAGAAGGCCTACTCACCGAGCATAGCGCCCAAGAAGCGCTCCAGCAACTTGACTGGCTCCCACTGCGCGGAGCAAAGTCGCCGGCTCGCTTTGTCGTGGCAGCGATCCGGGGGCACTACGAACCACCCACGGGTTATCCGTCGCCCGAGCAGGCCAGCGCAGATGATCCAAAGCCGAGCGCAGATGATCCAAAGCCGGTGGACGTTACAACGACCGTCGAGGTGTCCGAAGACCTCCCCGACATTCGCTGGGATTTGCAATGAGCGAGAAGGAGGTTTCTATTCCAAGCACGATTCTGGATAGATGGCTGCCCCGGCTCAAAGACACGGAGCTTCGCCTCCTCCTGATCGTCGCACGACAAACGGTGGGACGTGGCGGCAAACCCGCTGACTGGCTCTCCCACTCGCAGCTGAAGGCACGCACGGGACGGGCTAGCGAAGCGGTCTCGGCAGCAGTTGACTCCCTAATCCAGAAGGGGCTACTGGAGGTATTTACAGTCACAGGGGAGCGCCTCCCGACCCCAGAGGCTCGCCGCTTCCATCGGGGAGTCTTGCTCTACCGACTCTCATCAATGGCCGATAAAGCCGACCGTGCAGTCGATAAATCGAAAACTACGGAAGATATATATTCTTCTCTCCGTAGTCTTCGATTTCCGAAAACAGAAGGTGGTCAGGAAGAAGTAGGAAGCACCAGATCGGAAGATATAGAGCATGCCAAGCAGCAGATCCGGGAGCGGCTCCAAGGTCTAAAACCTCTCACGAGTCGCGCAAGGAGGGAGCGATGAGGGACACGCAGGGGGGAATCCGTGACCGGCTTCTCCACGGCGACGCGCTAGAGATACTGCCAACCTTCAAGTCCGAAACCTTCGATGCCATCGTGACCGACCCACCCTACTGCTCGGGAGGGATGACCATGAGCGAGAGAGCCAGGCCCGCCAGCGTCAAGTACATGCAGAGCCGACAGAAGACGACCTGGCCGGACTTTGAGGGCGAGAGCATGGACCAAAACGCATGGGCGCAGTGGACCTATCGCTGGCTCAAGGAATGCAAGCGGGTGGCAAAGGAAGGTGCCCCCATCGTTATCTTCATAGACTGGAGGCAGCTCCCTTTGCTCACCACGCTCCTGCAATGGGCGGGGTGGCGCTGGCTGGGAGTCGCTGTCTGGGACAAGACACCAGCATGCAGGCCGCAGATGGGGAGGTTCGCTGCCCAGGCCGAGTACATCGTCTGGGGAGCGAAAGGGCGGCTTCCTACGCGGCGACACGTAGGAACGCTACCTGGGGTATTTCGTTATAGGGTTGAAGTACCAGGTGTGAAGCTTCATATGACGGGCAAGCCACTCGCACTCATGGAAGAGCTGCTCCAGATCGTCGAGCCAAGCGGCACTATCCTTGATCCCTTCGCCGGGTCAGGTACTACCCTCCTTGCCGCACGAAACTGTGGGCTTTGCTACGTTGGCATCGAAGCAAGCCGAGCCTACTACCAGATCGCAACGGAGCGACTGAGCGGTAATCCCCCTATTCGATATGATAATGCCTCTGGGCGATGATGGCGCAGGCGCAGCGTGGCATCTGGCACGCTACCAAGGACGGCGACCCAGCAGGGCTGGCGCTCTACCTGCGCCACTACAGCTCTCGCAGGCGCTCGTCCAAAACGCGACTTCCGCTGTTTGTCGGGCCTGGTGAGAAGCTCGTCCTCCTGTCGCAAAAAGGCGATGCGGTCTTTGCTTGGCGCAGGATGCTCTACAGTCAGGACGGCCAGAGCGGGGTCTGCTGCGCCGTATTTCGCAACGAGGGCAGGTATCGCTCTAGCCGCCTGATCCGTGAGGCGATGCACCTGGCTTGGAGACGCTGGCCGGGTGAGCGACTCTATACCTACGTTGATCCTGCCAGAGTCCGTAGCGTGAATCCAGGGTGCTGCTTCAAGAGAGCGGGCTGGAAAACCTGTGGGAAATCGCTCCGGGGACTGATCGTGCTGGAAGTAAAATCGCACACATAAAATGCCGCTCTCTCGGTCTCGAGAGAGCGGCATAGCCAGCTAACACCCCCCTATTATTATTCTTTCCCAACATAACAATAGCAAGACGATAAATCTATGTCAAGTACCTTTGGCACATCGAAATAGTGGAGAAATCGGCTCTCAGAAGACGAAAAAATTGGGCGAAGAAGACGCAGCGTCTAAAAGCGTGGATCGGGCGGCGGTTATGCCGCCCGATTCGCTTGACAGTCTCAGCGAGTTGCGTTACTGTCGTGAGGAGCGTTTTCCTTTCCGGGTTTGCGCTCTTTTTTGTTTCCCTGCGGTGAGGAACCAGTCGGTCATCCGGGGATCCGTGATGGCGAAGATCAGGCTCAGCATAGCCGCCGAGGAAACGAGAGTGATGGTGTTCTCCATTTCGTCTTGTTAAGGTGCTTTTGGAATTTCTTCCTGAATGATCGACCTGTCATTCAGTACTTATATAATAGCATTATTGCTATTGAAGTCAAGCATTTAATACACACTGAAATTCGTAATTATCAGGTTAAAATTCATCGATAATTTCAGTTGACAATAATAACAATAATGCTATTATTGATTCAACAACAATTTTCATCACTTTATGGATACTTATCGAAATACGAACTCTCTCTCAAACATTCCTGTCCCCCTAGAGTGGCTCGGTGCAATCCTGGTCACCGCACGCAAGGAGAGGAATCTCTCACAAGGCCAGCTTGCCGACCTTTTGGGAGCCCATCAGTCCGTCGTCGCGCGCTGGGAAACAGAAGGCTACCGCAGTGTTAATCTGGAGCGACTCGTGCAAGTCGCAGAGGCACTAGAGTTTGAAATCAGCCTCTGGCCTAAGCCAAAATCAAAGATCTAGAAAGCTCCTCAAAGACGGGGTGCCCGGGTTACTCCAGCAGACACTCGCGAATCCTTCCTGTGTCAGGGCAGTCTTATCGGCGAGCCAGAAGCGCTCAGCGAACGAGCCGCCAAGGTTGTTGGCTTGGTCAAACTCCTTGATCACCTCCTGTAGCTGATCGCGTCGCCCTGAGTCCAGTGTTAAAACCAGCACTCGCGCTCTTTCATATCCGGTAATTTCCTTCAAGCGCTGGCCGTTCAAGAGTAGCCGGTAGCTCCTGAGCTTCTCATGCCAGCGTTGGGAGCCTCGCTCTGTCCCCCGATCGCACTCAACGAACCCCACCAAAACGCGTGGGATCTTACCACCTTGAAACTGATAGATAAACCAGGCGTCTGGCTCCACCCGCAGTGGAGCTTCGGTGCGCCTTAGATCCAGCTTCGCATCACCACCATCATGCCAGCGGACTACCTGATGATCCCCTCCATAGCTGGCTTTGGTTCGCTCCAGCCAGATGCGGACATCACGAATGAAGAGAGTATGAGGCAGGGCAATAGAACTCCGAGGGCCAAAAGTGTAGCCTGGCCGCTGAGCCTCCTCCTCCCGGATGAGCCCTCGCTCCAGCAGCATCGTGAGCCCACGGCGGGTTGGCACATAGATATTGGGAGCCGAGCCAAATAGTAGCGACGCATCATCTGGCTCTTCCGTACGGGAGAGAGTCGAACGGTTCGCGGGCACAACCTCGATCAGGCCTGCATCAAAGAGCCCACGAAGCTGCTGTAGGACGGTATGGGGCCTTCGTCCAGCGAGGAGCGCGATCTGAGGCACCGAGAGGATTCGGTACGCGGCAAGCCAGCGCAGGAGCCGCCACTGACGTCCCGTGGGCTGGAGCATCCCTGACATATCTTTCTCACGCACATAGCGCCCACGGCGCTTCGTCCGCTTTGACTCCACCACGACAACCTCAGATGCTTCCATCACCCGCCACTCCGTTTGTTGGTTTTTCGGCCCCCTCCGTCTGCCCCTTTTCCTCATGACTACTATTGGATTCTCGGCTCTCATCGGAGCTTTCGCCGCACGTCACACGCTCTATCTGGGCGTCGCGCCAGGCTCCCACACTGACGGCTCCCTCCTCAAAAGGACTGCTTACCGCAAGGGCCGCTTCGATGTAGGCCTGATCTGCTGCGTTGCCAGGCACAGGCATCGCCACGTCGGCAACCCGAATGACTTCGGGAGCCGTCCCTACTTCGTTAAAGACAGCATGTTGCGTCTTTAGATCTTGGATCGCTCGCACCCAGCGCTGAGATAGATCGGCATCTGTAAAACGCTCCAGGCCGCTCATGCGGGGATGAGGGAAACGGACGACTAGGCGCAAGTCAGGGCCGGTGATAAAGTAGTCACTTTGTGGAATTCCAGCGACATATTGGGCAAGTTCCACAGCCTCACCCGTATCGCAGGTGCGAACATAGAGTCTCTCAATCCCTGACTGCATCGCCAGCTCATCCACAACCATAAGTGGGCTAATCGCAGAGCCCCTCAGCATCAAACCAAGACTCTGGTAAGTTTTTTCATCTAAGCGAAGTAGCTCGCCATCGGGATCAAGGATCGGATGTTCCCATGTCTCGTAAGGAGTGTCTTTTACCGGTAAGCCGATCCGCAGTCGCTGAATGCCACCCCCAGCCCCCGTGGACAGCGACGAAGCCACAAGCCGAGCATCCGCGTAAGAGAGGCGAAAGAAGATTCGGGCTGCCGTGCTCCCCAATAGTGCAGCGAGCAGCTCGCCCTCCAGCTGCTCCAAGTTCTGGAAGGCAGCTAGGAGCCGGATTCCCTGGCTCCGAGCAACGGTCACGATCTCGATCAGTGCCCGTCCCACGAAACGTGCCTGCGCTCCCAGCTCATCCAATGAGAACACAACGGGAACCGGCCCTCGTGAGCGCATTGCGGTGCGGTAGAGCCGCTGGGCGATCAGGCCCCCCAGTAGCTTGGTTAGATCATCGCCAAGGCTCGTGCGATCCAAGTGAACAAAGACCGCGCCTTGTTTGTGCCAGAGCGAGAACAGATCCAGCGTGTTCTCCTTGGGGCAGAGCAGTGCCTGGAAGAACTCTGAACGGAGAATCTCACGCAGGCGCGATTTCACCGGGGCAATAACCCCGTTTCGCTCCGAGGGAGACATGCGGTTGAACTCGTTGATGAAGTAGTTACGTGCCTCCTGATAAGCCGTTGGATTCTGCGGGGTGTAAGGACGTGCCAGCAACGCAGCGCGGTACTCCTCCAAAGAGAGAAATCGATCCGCCTCGTAAAGAGACAGGCCATGCTCTCCAACGACAACTAAAGTAGAGATGAGAATATCGTTCATGCGTGGCCCCCATGAAGTGGCCATTCCCGCCAGAATTGAGACAAAGTCCGCCGCCGCCTGATCCACCGGAAGTCCCTTACCCGTGAGCACATTCCAGCCGGGTGCGCCCTGCGCACCTTTTTGTGGCAAGATCAGTGTCACTCGCTCTGGTGGTATCCCCGCTTCCCGCGCCGCTGAGACCAGCGCCTCAATCGTATCGAGCTTCGGATCCATGCACACCACAGAGCAACCTTGCTCCATTTGCTGGCGTAGGATGTGGAGCGCCAGGCGCGTCTTACCCGAACCACTAGCCCCCGCTAGGAGGTAGTGTTTCAGCTCCGCTTTCCCCGGTAGGATCGCAAGGTTGCCCTGAGCGGCAGGAGCTGACCGCCCTTCCAGGCGAACTCCCTCGTTTCGCGCAAGCCAGGCGCGAACCCAAGGGCGCTCCGCATGAGCGGCGGGATAGTCCGACTCCCGAATGAAGCTTGGGGTGGTGACAAAAGGCGGACCGATTAGCTGCCCAACGACAATGTCGAGATCCTGATGTCGTTTTGAATCGGAAGCGGGTTTATCTGAATCCGAGGACGGTTTGTCCGTTTTTTGCTCCGCGCTGCCGCGTCCCGCGGCACTCGCCTTTTTAGAGGCGTCTTCGTCTATGTTTTCATTTAGCATGGTTGTTTGGTTTTCATAATGGGATCGGGTTTGACGATGATTTGGATTTTGTATTGGGATTGAGCGGGTCGGAGTCGGACGGACGGGGGTCGGGATTAGACTTAGGTTTATGCGAATCCAATAAGGATTCGTGTAAAGATAAGGAAAATGTCACACCGTTTTCCCAGTCTGTCCGAAGGGCCTTTCTCCTCTGCACACGATAGCCAGCGGCATAGACTCTTAGGAATCTAAGCGGCTGGCTACGCGGGAAACTTAAAATCACCTAGCCGATGGTGGTAAAGGCAATTTCAGATCTGTTCCTGTAAGGGGTGGTAAGGGTAAGTCCAAGGGCTGCCCTACAGGTTCTTGTGGATCGGGCAAGTCCAAAGGGCCTAAATCGAGGGCATTTGGGATGGTGAGCCCCTTTCTCTTAACAGGAGCTTTCTCCTCGAACTCTAAAGAACATTCGAATGGTTCGCCCTCATCGATGTGTGAACCTCCATATCGCATCCCTCTTCCATTTAGATCTTTTATCGGAATTTCAATTTCGCAAAAATCATCCTTTAGAGTGTTTCTATTCGCTAATCCTTTTCCAATCAGGAGTGCTAAATCTAATGGTGGTATATCAGGTTCCACATTAAAGGATTCAATAAACTTAATGACCGCAGCAACAAGGTTATCCATATCCTCAACCAAAGCAAGCTCGCTTGACTCCTCAAGATATCGCTTTGCGGCTTCATAGAAACAACGCGTAGCGACGACACTAGAATTGTGCGTGAAAATGATGTGAAAGTGATTTTTTATCATTATTTTTCCTTTAGAGCTTCAGCTCCGGTCAAGGCTGGCATTGGTGATGAAGCATTCCCCCAGCCCGAGGCGGTGCTTCAGATCAACTGGCAACATTCAGATCAACGTGCCATCGTGCGCAGTGTTTCTGCGCGCTTCGCAATCTCCTCAGCGACCAGAGGAGGAACCTCAGTGCGTAGCTTTTTGCGCCACTCCTCCCAAGCAGTCTCATGCTTCTCTTTGGGCAGCGCACTAATGTCTTTCACGGCTTTGAAGGCTCGACGATCTACTTCCTCCTGAGAAAGCCGCCGCTGAATGGGAGGATCGGGAGGAGGCGGTGGTGGTGGATCGGGTTCAGGGCGTGGTGGCGGTGGTGCGGGAAGCTGACGCGGCGGTAAGCCTCCCGTGCCCTGACGCAGGAATCGAATCGTCGCATCGTAGTCTCCCAATGCCTGCTCACGATGGGATTCGCCTTGCAGAAAGGCGATGGCATCTGCCGCTGGTAAGCTGCGTGCGTACTGACGAAGCTGGAACTTCCTCTGAGCATCTTCTGACTCACCCATCGCATCCGCAAGGCGTGTACGCAGGGATGCCTCCAGGAAGGCGAGATCCGTGCGTGATTCAAACTCCTGACGGGTAAGCGAGCGCCGAGACTCCAGTAAAGCTTCGTCGAGTGCTCGCTGCGACTGAACCACACTGGTGTGAGCATCAAGGACACGGCTCTCAGACTGGATGCGGCGCACCCTGGCATTGTTTTTCTTTTCCTCCGCCAGATCGCGCACCCCAAAAAGCAGATCGAAGAGATCCATGCTGTGGAGACCTTTCTTGCTGCCTCAGACAGCCTGAGTGCGGTGCCTTTGTGAGAGCACTTCTTGCACTACCTCAAAGGCAAGAGGCTCCATTTTGCTAACGGCGGCCATGTAGCATCCCCGTAGCGCAGCCCGAATATCCACAGGTGTCATCCCCTCGGAAACTGTCACCAAGGCGTCGAGCTGCGCCTCAGAGAAGGCAGGAAGCTGCCGGGCGAGAAGCACGCGCCGAGCATCCGGGCCGGGACGTCCAAAGCCAAACTCTGCAATGCAGCGACGGCGTAGTGCGGGGTCTATCTCATCGGGCTGGTTGGTGGTCAGGAAGATGATCATGCGAGACTCACCAGCAAGCTCATCGGCGACCTGGAGGAACGAGTCGGTCGCCGCCTTCTCCTCGTGGTGTGCTTGCTGCTCACTGCGACGCACGGCCATCCCTTCCACTTCGTCCACGATCATGACCTTCAGGCTCCCCTCGGGGAGAGCGCGTAGCTGGTCAAACGCTCGCCAGATGTTTCCGGCGAAGTCGCCAACCAAGCCATTGCCCCGTGCCTGAGTGGTTAGGGTCAGGATGCTGCCCGTGATGCCCTTAATACGGCAGTAGTAATCCGAGACGAAGCGAGCCGAGGCCGATTTCCCCGTGCCGGGATCACCGTGCAGTAGCACTAGGGCCACTCCATTGGTCAAGGAATCTTCCAGGTCTTCAGGAACCGGCTGCTGTGTTTGCTCCGACCAGTCTTGGAGCGCCCCATCCCACTGACATGCCATTTGCAGAAGTAGCTCCTCCACAATGGGATCGAGGCCGACCAGTCGCTGTCCATCGCGCTGAATACCCTCGTGTGGCAAGAGAGTCTCTGCCAGTGGAGGCATGTCCTCATCCGCGGACTTTACTGCTCGAATGGGCTTCGGCTCAGAGCCTGGGGTAAAGGCAAAGGTGCCCAGTCGTTCCGGTGTTGGGGTACCAGAGACCAGAGTGAACTGTGCCTCATGTAAAGGGGAAAGCCGAAAGGTGACCCGGCGTTGGTGTGGATCGCGTCGCAGCTCCTCAGCAAGGAGAGGCTGTAAACGCTCAGAGAGCTTCGCATTCCAGGCCGAGTCACCAAGCCCCGGAGTGCGGATGATGGCCACATTCCAAGTTGCAAGAGATGCAGACCCGTTATTTAAGAAACTAAAGCCCTGTGGCCCAAGACCGTTTTTGAGCGTGGGTGCTGCCAATGGAGTTTTCATTGTTCACGATCATCCTTTCTTCTGTCAGTTCTGCACAGAAAACTGACAGAAGGAGCACATTACCTTTAAAATGAAGGTGGACTAAAGCTAACACTGTCGTCGTCGGCTTTGGCTGGGGGGAGCACTTCATTTAGGGAGGAATTACTGGCTCCTGGAGCCTGTAGTGTAGGTCCCATAATCTCCTCCGGGAGCGGTTCCTGGGAGGCTGGCGCAGGATTTTCAGAGGGACGAACGAGGATGTTCAGCTCATAAGGAGTGCCTATGGGTTGATCTCCCGACATTAGCAGCGCACTGCTGACCTCGATCTCCAAACGATCATAGGACCAAACCGGCACTAATCCCTCTAAATGGATTGTCGTTAAGACGCTCTGCATGAGATCAGACATCTGACTGGGGAGTTGTGAAGCCAGAGACACGCCAATATCTGTGCCAGTAGGAGCCATATTCACTTCTTTTAGTGTAGTGCTGCCAACTTTGTGGCCAGTCTCTGTCGTAAAACAGAGGACAATAGGATGATTATCTCTTTGAGAGCTAGGATTTTCGGCGTCAGTATTTTGAGTATTCATTACGGATTAAACCTTTCTTCGAATTCAGGATTGGTAAAAACAGCGCGTCCCCAAGAGTAGGAACCACTTACAAAGGTGCCGTAGCGATTTGCCTTCCCACCTCCCAAGAGTTGCTCTCCAGTTACCCATCCAAACTCCTTAAAGAGCTTATTAGCCTCCTCTCTACATCCCTCACGGACAGTCACGGAGAGCCGTACTTTGGTTCCTTCGGGATACGAACGGGGCTGTGGCGGTTGACCAGCGGGTGGTCCCCATGCTTGAAGCTTCTCATCAGAAATGTTGAAAGTATAGCGTCGAACGATGGTTTCTTGGATGTAAAACGTCACCTCAATATAAGAAATAACGTTCTTCAGTGCCATCATTCCAACTTCTAATAATGCCTTATCAACATTAAAGTCTACAGGGACGCCACTATTATCGATAAGAGCGCTTGCTTCTTTCTCAAACATCTGCCAAACGGCTCTTACGTCTGACAGGTTGATCACACGAGCAACCAGACCGGTATCAGCTCTATTTCTAACACCACTACTCATAACACTCCTCCTTTCCAGAAGCTACATAATGTTATGCCTCTAGATATCAACCAACATACTTCGATGCATATTGATCAACAGAGCTATTTTATGCCTCTTCACCACTAGGATGAAAGCAGGAGTGTAGAAGTCATTAATAGGAAATAGATACAGAAATATAGGAAGAGATAGGATATTTCTTCGAAACCCATCTCTACTGGCATTCACCAAGGGCAAATGTCACCGCCTCATCAATTGATTCAGGCATTTGGCCAAATCGGGCTAACGCTGTCTCCAATGACTCAGGTAAGAGCGTCTGTCGAAGCCGGTGCTGGGACTGATTGACAAAGGTATCGCGCGTTTCCCAGCCGGGCACTCCGATGTGCTTCCGCCAAGCATTGCAGGCTCCTAGAAGGGTTGCTGCCTGCTCCCATGACTCGATGGCAAGGGCATGGTTGATGTACCCATCCAGTGTAGCCGCAATGCCCCCTTTATCCTCTAGCTTCTGAAAGAGGCGCATCTCCTTGTGTAAAAAATCCAGGGCAGAGTTATAGTCTCCCTCCTCCGCCTCGATCTCAGCAAGTATCTGATAGGAATAGCCTGCGGCCCGTGGCTCTACTTCGGAAAGAGCACATTGGGAGATGCACTTCCGAAGCGTCTCTCTAGCTCTCCCGCTCTCACCACGTGCTTTGTAGAGTTTGCCTAGCCCATGGAGTCCCCAGAGCACTGCGGATTTATCCTCTAGTGTTGTTAGAATGCTCTGTGCTTGTGCGAGGTGAAATTCTGCCTGATCCAGATCCGTTTCTGGCTGATGCTGATACAGGAACGCCAGAGAGGTGCGCAGACGTGCCTCGGCTCGGAGACGCTCTGTTGGGTCGGAAATCTCTGCCGCAGTTCCCAGTGCGCGGTAGAAGAGATCACGTGCCTCTCGGAAGTCGCGCATCTGACAGGCAAGTATCCCAAGTCCGTCTAATACGAGGACGCGCTCCAAACTGGGGGGATAGTGAAACGGCACTTCAATAAGCTCCCCCATCAAAGTTCGCGCCGCTACCCAGTTCCCTTGGATGCTCCAGAGTGCCACCAGTGTTCGTGCAAGGCGCATACCCAGAGGCAGGCATTCACTCACGGCTTGGCACTGCGTCAGAGCATCTTGGATCGTTCGTACTTTCTCGCATAAAGCATCTAGTGCACTCCGATCTTTGATCCCCGCTGGGGCAAGGGTTGCCCCGAGAGCTTGCTCCGCGATGCGAGTCAAATTCTCGATAATTTCCCGTAAGTGCTCTGGCCGTAGCAGGTGCACCTGTGGTGCCCGAGCTTGTTTTTCGACGTACTGAAGCGCGTTTTGTACCAGCAGAACGTTACCCACTTCAGGATCTCGACGGCGAACCTCAGCCTCCAGTGCCTCGATCTCAGCAGCCTCTTCCTTCTCGTGGTTCTCTCTATAGAGGTAGAGGCTCATCAGTGCCTCACGATAGCGTCCCTGTTGCATCTGCTCCTCGACAAGTAAGCGTAATCGTCGCAGAACCGGCTTGCTCTGATAAAGAGCCTCCTGTAACCGCAGCGTAGTTGCCTCGGAGAGGAAAGTACGGCAGGGGCTCAGTAGGTACATGAGCATCCGATCCCGGCCCTGATGGACTTCGTCCCGGTAGTGCTCACACCAGGTAAAATCCCACCCTTGCAGAAATCGCTCTCTCTGATACCTTTCAACGGCTTCGAGGAGCTCCTCAACTAGCTCGATACGTGGCACCTGCGAGGAAGTGATCTGAACCAGTCTCCGAAACAGGGTGATATCTACGGTGAAGAGCTTTGGGTTCAGGTACACCTCCCCGCCATCTTCTCCACAGAGCCCCTGCGCCAAAGGTACAGGAAAGGGAAAACCCTTTTTGAGCTGCTTCAAGTTCTCCTGAATCGCGTTATAGCCAGAGTCCTTCGAGCGCCTCACAGGTATGCCCCCTGGATACAGCACGGATGCGACCGTTTTTCGTGGAGCGCGTAGGTCTGGCTGTACGAGTAGGTAAGCCAGGAGGCATTCCGGGAGTGTGGGCTTGGCTGAGGCTCCCAGCCGTGGGGAGAGCCCGCCAAACAACGAGAACGAAAACAGTGCACCGCTTGCCTGGGTGGGCGGGATAGGAATCTGTAGTTCCGGCAGATAGTGAGTAGCCATGCTCTCCTATTTACAGCCCTACCCACTCTGCCCGCATCCACACTTTTTGAGGAAGCGCTCCTGTTTTTTCACGCGGAAAATAGTGAGCTTGACAAGTCACCCAGCCGATAGATATAATCGCGCATCACAGGATTGTAAGTTAATTACAATCGCGACTTCCACAAAGAGGGAGGCAGGTAGTTTGTCTGGGTACTTGGAACATTTCGGTCTTAAGGTGAAGCCGTTCGCCGCGACCCCTGACCCGCAGTTTGCCTATGGCACGCGGGAGCATCAGCTCGCCGTCGCTAAGATTCAGTACGCCGTCGAGGAGCGGCAAGGCATCTTTCTTCTCCAGGGCGAGGTAGGAGCTGGGAAAACCACGGTTTCGCAGTTCATGCTCAATGCTTGGCGCGACGATGAGTCTCTTGTCGTTGCTCATATTACCAATCCCTCCGTGCGCACTGCATCCCAGTTTCTCAGATTGATTCTGGCACACTTTGGTGAGGAGGCCGCCCATTTCCAGTCGGATAACTGGGATGCTCTCCGAGGCTTTCTCGTCGGCAACTACAAGAGCGGAAAGACCACAGTTCTAGTCATTGACGAGGCCCAGACGATCTCCGCCGAGAACATGGAGACCCTAACTCACATTAGCAACGAACAGACCCAGAAGGACAAGCTGATCCAGATCGTCTTGCTGGCCCAGCCTAATATCGCACGCAAGCTCACCTACAAGCCAGCGCTCAGGGATAGGATCGCACATGGTTCGACGCTCAACCCCCTCTCCTTTCAGGATGCGGTGGCGATGATGCGCCATCGGGTTCAGGTTGCAGGTGGTAATTTCGACACTCTCTTTCCAGGGGAGCAGCTTCACCGGCGACTCTACAACATCACGAAGGGAGTACCCCGTCGGCTCTGCATGCTCTGTGACAATGCCCTGCTTAACGCGTTTGCCATGGGAGCAAAAACAGTGGATGACCAAACGATCTCCGATGCTCTTGACGACCTTGCCTTCAAGGGCTGGAAAGAGAGCGAGAGCAACACTGACCGAGACGCAAAATCAACCTCAAAACCAAGTAAGAAAGGCGCGAAGAAATGAGTGGTGGCCTTAAGATGCCTGGTAAGGGGAAGGCAGCCCTGCTGCTATCAGAGCTAAATGCTGAACATGCCCCTCGCCCTGAGGAGGTCCCTCTCCCTATAGCAGAACCAACAAGGAACAATGAAACTAACGTTACAACGTTACAACGTTACAACGAAGAAACTAACGAACCAACAAACGTTGTAGCGCAGCAACCTGAGAACGCACGAAGTAGCGACACTTCAAACGAAGCAACGAAAGAGCGTGAGAGCGCTCCTGCGAAGGTTGTCACGCCCAAACGCACGAAGGGCTCAGGAGAGGGGGCAGCAAGAGCCAGCCAAGGATCGGAGCGAGAAGGACGCCTGACGCGGGCGCTGGAGATTGCCGGGGACGATGAGGTTGCGGTGGTGACAATCCGGGTGTCCGCCAAGCTGAACAAGTACCTGGACGACTACGTGGAGCGCGTTAACCGACTGGACGCAAAGCGAAAGTACCGCAAGCAAGATGCGATTGCGGAAGCTTTCGCTGCGTTCTACGCCGATCATGTGATGCCGCCCGCCCCTGTGGACGAGGAGCTGTAAAGGAGGACATGACGATGGCAAACTTTCATGGGTTCCAGCGGCTTGAGGCGAATTTCACGCCCACGCCCAACCAGTTCTTCGACGAGATTATTCGCGGAGACTATCCCAAGTGCGTCATCGTCATTGTGGCTGTGCTGATTCGAGAAACCCTTGGCTGGCAGGACAGTGTGACCGGAGAGCGGCGAATCGAGGCTGAGCTAGCACTCTCCCAAATCACCGAGAAAAGCGCGTTGTCGATCAACTCAGCCCGTCAAGGCATTCGCGAGGCTATCGCCGCAGGATTCGTCATTGAGACCGCAAGCCACGATAATCGTCATGGGGCACGCTATGCTCTCCGCTGGGCAGATACAGAGCGCCAGAAAGAAGCCATCACCCGCACTCGCCTTGCCACAAGAGATCGCCTTGCAGAGGTAGAACCCGCTCTCCAAACGGACTTAAATCCCGAGGCAAACACGCCTGATTCTGGAGGTGCAAATTTTGGAGCTCCAAAATTTGGAGGTGCAAATTTTGCACCCACTAAAAGAAAGCGTTCTCCGGAAAAGAAAGATACGAATGTATCTATTAAAGAAACGTTGAACGTTAGCGAAAGCGAGAAACAAGCCCCACCACCTCCACAACGCCCAATGCCCAACGCTCAGGGGAAAGGCATATATGCCATCGCGGAGAAGGAAGTCGCCGAGGTTGTGACCCTTACCGGAGACTCCGAGAGCCTGAGGCGATTTCAGCAGCTCTGGGAGATCGCCGAAAGGAATGAGTGCTTGGATGCCTGGAAAGCGGCTCTTCGAGCCGTACAGAGGCGTCTACGGGCTTCTGGGCAAGGGCCTCTTGAGCGCCCTGGGGCTTATTTCTGCAAGGTCTGTGTGGAGGAGCTAGAAAAGCGCGAGGTCTTTGTTCCCACCAATGCCCAAAAACAGGCAGATGCAGGGGTTGCTGCCCTCATCCGCCAAGAGATTCTAAGAGAGATTCCAACGATAACGACAGTTTCAGCACCTGTCGATGAAGTTGACCTGACTCTCCAGCTGGTTTCCCCTACGAGCCCTGTGACTCCTGAGCTGCTAAGTGTCGAGCTTGGGGAGCTAGAGCGGCAGGGGGGTAAAGACTGGCAGGACTTCTTGGGGTACATCGAGGGGGAGAGGAAGCGATACGAGGGAGAACTAACAGGGATGCGAGAGAGCGCCCAGCAGCGGCTCCTGGACGTCTTTGATCGTCCAGATCGCCGCCGAGAGCTCTACCGAAAGTGGCGCGGAAGGTCGTGAGTCTATCCGTTACTGTAAGTCTGTTAGGCTATGCCAGTGAGGGCGTAGCTCCTCTGGATGGCTTGTCAGATAGTCCAGCAGAGTTGCCCACTTATCGCTACGTTCTTGGCACTGGCGGAGGTATCCGCCCTCAACGGTTTGCGATAGATCGCCGAACTCAGCAGACTGCTCTGCTCGCCATAGAGCGGAGTCCATTTGTGAGCGAACCGTCGATGTGGCGATATCGAGATGTCTTGCGATGGTCTCACGAGTGCGGTACCGGCTAGCCATCTGGAGTGCCTTACGCTCAGCTTTGGTAAAGCCGATTTTAGGCGAGTGCCATGCAAACGCATAACGGACAGGACGGCCTTCACGCTCAGGAGCAAACGCCTCCTCGCGGGTAAGACCCATCAGAAAAGGCTGCTGGTGGTCTGCATGGTCAGGCAACTCGTGCGCTCTAACGAGCTTTGCACCAAAGATATTCTGGAATTTTTGAAAGTTTTCAGTTCCATAAACTTCCTTGGTCCAAGTGCGCAAATAGTAACCGCGCAGGCTCTGAAGCATCGTCTCAAAAAGCCGGTCGCGAACCTGTCCCGCGCGTTCTGCAGAAAGCTGTTCGCCCAAATCGCCAAAAAGCAGACCGGTGAAGTTGAGACCTTTCTCCGGAGTGTTGTTGGCAAAGGTTTCCTCAAAGTCGCTCAGTGGGGAGGAGAGCTCCTTGGGTGAGCGCAAGATTCGACGAAGCAAGTAGGAATCGGCCTGTTGCCCCCAGAGAGCGGATTGGAAGTCGTCCGTCAGAAAGCCACCGGTGCCAATGCCAACCACCTGTTTCTGCGGGGGACGGCGATTGTCAAGGACGACGACCCCAAACATGCGTCTTTGCTTGAGCAGGTCACCTAGAGCTTCGCAGGTGAAGGCACGCTCCGCAGGGGAGACTTGTTTGCCTTCTTGGCTGACGGCAAGAGCTGCAGGAATATCCCGCAGTCGGATCGGCCGGGCGAATAAGTCTGGGGAGGCTACTCTGTGTCCAGGAGAGACTGTTGCAGATGATGGTCTTACTCTTTGAGTGGAGCGAGTCTTAGGAGAGGGTAACAATGCATTGGTCATAGTGTTTTTAAGTTCCTGTTGGGAGATTCAGCAGCTAAGTGCCTGCTCCAATTTATGCGCCGCTCCCTCGAATTGTGAGAGGTGAAAACGCTCGATCAGGCTATAAACCTGACCTAAATGCTCCGAAGCCCCCAGACGATCTTTGTTGTGCCAGCAGAGGCGTGCCCAGTAGAGCAGCCTGTTCATTGCTCCGATGGGATGTTCCTCGCACTCAGGTAGGGTTGGGGGAGCTGACATTGTTTTTGAGGCTCTGTCAGCATGACCCGCTTCTGCCAAAATAACGGAAAGAACCATCCTGGCATCACGAATGTGTTCCATCCGATCCGAGCGAAGGGCGCAGGTTTCGGCTTCTCTGGCCGTGCGCAGAGCGCTATTTAGATATCCAACTCTCGCTTGCCGAGTTGCAAGCTCTCTGAGAAGCTGGGACTCTAAAGCCTGGTCCCGTCTATCGCGTGCTAATGGGATAGCTTCAGTCCAACCCTTAATTGCAACCTCACACTTCGAATGGGGCTGTACTCTCGCTAGAAGGGAGGTTGCCCCAAACCAGATCACGGGATGCTCCTTGGCTGTCACAAGTGCCAGAGCGGACTTGAGACAGGTCTGGGCTTCCTGAGAACGCTCTCGGAGGTGAAGGAATAATCCCCGAGCGTGGAAGGCTTCGGCGAGCAGACGTTGTGCATGGGGCTCGATGAGCAAGCGCCGTGCCGCTTCCTCTTGTAGAGCGAGGAGTACCAGATCCCCTGGAAAGGTTGGATCGCCCCGCCAGATGGGTTGATAGAGTGCTTCAAGTGTTGCCCAAAGCTCGTCGAGTGATGCATCTACGAAGCGAGTTATTCCTAGCTCTGAGGTGCCCCGGCGCAGAACAGCGAGTTCATCGGGGAGAGCACACAAGGCGACAAGAAGCCTTTCACTCTGGTCTGTGCTGGGGATATGCTTGCCGTTTTCCCAGTGGGTAATGACTCCCGGTGCGACCCCTATCTCGCGGGCAAGCTGACGCACTCCAACTCCGCGCCGCATCCGTAAGGCTCTGAGAAGATCACCACTACTGGCGGGCAACACCGCATCCGTAAGAAGTGGTCGGTAGCTAAACTCAGGGTGGGCAGCAAAGATCGCCAGGCGCTCTGTCTGGCTTGCGTGAAGGGCGTCCAGAGTCCTGCTGATCTCATAGAAGCGTGGGGTCTTTGTGCTCTCAGACGCTTCCCAGCGTCGAATGGTAGACTCGCTGACTCCTCCCACGTGGGCCATCTGGGCGATGGAGAGTCGCCGCGATTCCCGCAGTATTCGGAGCTGTTTTGCCAGAGCCATGATTAAGGCTCATCGTACAACGGATTCACTATCTTCTGAGCATCAGGAACCGAGCATATTCGCACAACACCTGCACGAGGTGAACACAGTCGTGCTATTTCTCTCCCCGAATCGCCATATGTCTTGAGTCTCTGCGAGGCCTAGGAACATAGTGAACGAGTAGATCCTCTTATCCTGAGCTGTCTAGAGCATCCTCAAGGACATCAGCAAGCAGTGGTTCCAGCTCGGCCATTTTGGGGAAGAGGTCACCGACCTCAACCTTAAGGTTACTGGCGATTTTTATCAGGTTCTTTGCAGAGACATTGCGATACCCCAACTCGATGGCGGCGTAGTAGGTGCGGTCCATCCCCGCCTTCAGAGCGAAGCGCTCCTGGGAGAATCCCGTGCCCTCACGGTGCATGCGGATCTGCTTGCCGATGGCTTGCAGGACAGGGTCTCTCTCGTTTGGTTCTTTTCTTTTTGGCACAGGATCACGGTACGTAGTTGCGGCCTTTGAAGCAACGGTATACTGGTAGCCGGACTATAAGTAACATTTCTTGAGGCAATGAAAGAAGGTGACCAGGTGGCGAGGCGAAGAGAGTTCGAGAGACCAGAGACTACATTTGAGATAAGGGTGACGGAGGCGGAAGCGGTCATTTGTCTCTTCGAGGAGATTGCGGCGGACGAGGGCTGGCAGCCTGGCGATCAGATTCGTGCTCATGCTACTCGTTCGGTCTACTTTGGCGTGTGGGTGAGGGAGTTGCTCGTCGGTGGGCTCCAGCTCATCACTCCCGACGAGGCGGGTGAAGTGCCAACACACCTGGTTTGGCCTGAGCTGCCCGTCGTTGATAGAGCCTCAGGAGTGCTTCATGCGGCGATTCTAGCGGTGCTGGCCGAGTATAGGGGCAAGGATAACGGCGCGGCGTTCTGGCAGCTTGGCTCGGCGCTATGGCGCTACTGCGTCGAGCAGAACATCAAGACGATCTGGCTAGAGGCGACGCCCAAGATGCTTCGCGCCTACCGACTGCTGGGCTGGCCGCTGGTGGTGATCGGGGAGCTGCGAGAGCACTGGGGAGAGCCTTGCTACCCCTGTAGCCTCTCGGTTCGTGAGGTCGCTGGCTCTCTTGCCGAGCGTGCCTTGATCTCGACAACCTACCGGGGGATTTTGGATTATATGCTCGCCCCCGTACCAAAGCAACCCAAGATAACCAATATCAACGACGGATAGCCGAAGCGTCAAATTTTCCGGCCAGTTCACCTGTTCGGACGAGGAACCTTCTCTGCTTGCTACCCCATGTGTCCTCGATCCAGCCGCCGATAGAAAAGACAATATCTCGAAGTTGATTCTCATTCGGCCACTGTTCAATTTCGCGTCGGAGCAAAAGGGATTTTGTTCGGAGAGTAGGAGGGTCCCAGAGACCTTGGCCGAGCTCTGGCCATCCGTGGCCAAAATTTGCTAGAATACTGCCTTCTACGTCGCGAAAGGCGATTGTCAGTTCAAACGGACCGGACAGTTGGTAGCGCTCAATGGTATTGGTATAGATGCTCATCGCTAGCCAAATCCGACTGATTAGACTGACTAAGCGGACATAGGTGCGCTCCCGTCCTCTAACGACTGAATGCTCGCCTAGTTCCATTTCTAGGGCAACACCTCGGTACAAGGCAAGGTACTCTCCCCACTTCGCGGAGCCTCTAGCAAATCGGACGGCAGCGTTTGATGTAGGGGCAGATTCGTTAAGACCAGATAGCGAACGCCCTGTACTTGGGTCTGCCCACTCCTGAATCCACCAAGACCAGAAGTCCTCATCAAAGTCGATGAATCCTCGCTCCGGATCGAGTGGCAGTATCAACAGTCGGATAGCCGGGTGGTCAACGCGGTCAGCCAAGCCAGAAGTGGCAAAGTCCTCACTGGCGGTGTCAACGAGGTTTAGCTCAGCTCGGTAGCGCCGCCAACGATTCCGACAGAGCTCGAGGTCTACAGCAGGATCGTTCATCGCCTCTGTCTCCCGAGCTGATCGACCGTGGAGACGATCTTCTCCCAGAGGGCCTCCAGGAATTCTTCTTTGGAGTACGTCTTTTGGGTGTGGCGGCTATTGAGAAGGCTGAAATTAATAATTTCTAGAACTGGTTCACCCGATTCCTCACTGAGAACAGGTGTTGCTGTTGCAGTCATTGCCCCGGATCCACCGGAGTTGTTGCCCCATCCATCATAGAATCCTAGGCTCTTATCGCCACCGATAGCTCCACCAAGCCACATGTCTAGGAAATAGATCGTCCGGCTATCTGACTCCACGCGGAAACATATCCTGCCTTCCCGACGGTCGTGGTCCACAATGTAGCCTGCCGCTTCAATATCCTTCATTCGCTCCACTAAGCCCGTCTCGACAAAGGTAAGGATGTCCCGACCGGCCTGATATGCATTAAAGGCTGTGGGACGGGGTTTTGGTCGCGGGTAGGATGCCGCCACCGGCTCATCCGGAGCAAGCGTTGGTGTTTTTGGTCTTAGAAGCGACGTGCGAGGCACTGGGACTGGGCTTGGTGTCGCTGCCTTGCTGGCTCGTCCGCGCCAGTCTAAAGCAGCCTTACGAATGCCAGACGCAACCGCCACAAAGGCTTCATCTTGATTATGCCAGCTCGCCCCTGTGACTGGTTTCGCATCTGTGGGCAGGGCCTGAAGTCTACCAAACGGCGATCCGTGCCAGTCGCAGGGGCGCAGAATAATTGGGATGATTCGTGCTTCACCTGCATCATGGCGCTCTAACGCTCGCTTCATCTCAGTGTCGTAGCAGTAAGTGGAGGCGATGAAGTCGGGACTGATCAATAAAAGAATCAGGTCCGCCGTTTCCAGGTTTCGGTCAATCTCACCGGCCCACTCGGTACCTGCCAAGATCATACGGTCGTGCCATTGGGCAATGATGCCCTGGCGTGTGAGCGGACTCAAGTGGGTGCGTAAGGCATTTAGTAGCGCCTCATCCTTGTGGGAGTAAGAGAGGAACGCAAGTAGAGGTTTGTCAGTGGACATGTCAGCTTTCCGTGTACTGTTATCGAGTAAATACTACCATAAATCACACGGTCGTTTGCTCGCGTGGCAATTGGGGCTTGACGCTCCTAGTTTTACCGGAGACGATAAAAGCATCAAATGCTACCCCCATAAAACTAGGATCATGAGCATATTGCTTGCTTCAATTCTCTATGGTTTGGCTGGGATACTTCTCGCTAGTGCCTCACTCTACCTCTGGATACGGGAGCACCACTCGGAGGCCGCTCGCTGGTTCGTGGGAACTTGCGTGGCCCTCTTTGGCTGGACAGCCACGCTCTATGTCTTCCAGCACCTCTCGATTCCTGAACAAGTGCTTCTTGTAGGGCGGCTCAACTTCGCAGCGGCGAGCTTGGCGGTCTATGGGGTGTATCGTCTGGTTCGCGCTGTAGCGGGCCTAACAACGCGCTTGGCCGATCAGATGTTCGGTGGCCTGACGCTACTGGTGGCTCTGGTGAGTACCTTCACGCCTTGGGTAGACCAAGCCGAGCATGTGAGTCTGACCGCGCAGGTGAGTTTGACTTCGATGCAGGTACATCAGACCGTCTACGGCCCTCTGTTTCCCCTCTATGCAGCCCATCTGCTGGGGTTGCTCGGCGGTGCCATCCTTCTGGCGTTTAGCGAGCGTAGAAAGGGCATGCAGCTCCAAAACGTTCGGGATCAGCTCCTCCTGCTGGGTGTGGGCATCCTAGCGACTGGTGCTGTCTCGATCATCACCAACGTCCTGCTTCCTTACGTGCGCGGGGATTTCCGCTGGATCGATGTGGGGCCTCTCTCAACCTTGCTGCTTCTTTTGGCAGTTGGCTATGCAGTGGTTCAGCATCAACTCTTCGATATCAAAGTGTTGATCCGGCGCACGCTAGTTTTGGGCATGGCTCTCTCGCTGGTTCTGGCGGCCTACAGCGCATTGGTGCTGCTTGCGACCGACTCGGTAGGGAGCTCTGAGTCGGGAGGTGTGACGCGCTTCGGGGTATTGGTGCTCGCCTTCAGCTTCGACCCGATCCGTCGGTTTTTAGAGAAACGAATCGACAAGCTACTCTTTCCCGAACGCAGCCATCGTCGTTAGAGCTCCTATCCTCGCTGCCTTATTGTCCTCGCTCTTGCCGCTTCCAGCTATCGGCTTCGGCGTGGGAGAAAGTCTTTCCACAGGTGGTGCAGACACGATCCCCGGTGGGCTTGCCCTGGTCGTATTCCTGGACGAGCCTTGGATGGTCGCAAGGGGCTCCACTCCAGTTTCGTCTGAGGTCTGCTGCTTGACTGGCTTTCACACTTTACATGGTACCGCTATGGTCAAGCTCAGTCATAGTCTCGCAGGGTAGTCGAAAGACAATAGCAAGGGCGTAAACTACCCGTATGAACGATGTGTCCCTGCAAGGTGGAACCGACAACCTTCTCGATATGCCCAAAACGCTGGCCATGTCAGATGCCGATGTGCGCTTCTATCCCGACTTCTTCGACGAGTCAGAAGCTGATCAGCTCTTTGTCAAGCTGACCCAGACCATCCCGTGGCGGCAGGATCAGATTCGGCTCTTTGGGCGCTGGGTGGATCAGCCACGGCTAACGGCATGGCACGGCGACCCCAGTTGCAGCTATACCTACTCGGGGATGACGATGCAGCCACAAGCTTGGACAGCTGAGCTTCTGGCGATAAAGGGGCAGATCGAGCCCGTGGCGGGTGTTGTCTTCAACAGCGTTCTGCTAAACTACTACCGCACAGAGCATGACAGCATGGGTTGGCACTCCGATGACGAGAAGGAACTGGGAGAGAACCCCGTGATTGCCTCGGTCAACTTAGGAGCAACACGGCGTTTCCACTTCAAGCACAAGCACCTCAAGGAGCAACGGGTCGCTCTCGACCTAACGGCGGGTAGCCTGCTGATCATGGCGGGGCCGACCCAGCACTTCTGGCTCCACCAGGTCCCCAAGTCGGCTCGTTCGCTTGGCCCGCGGATAAACCTGACGTTTCGGGTCATCCGCTGACTTCTCCATCGTTGGTTGACTTCGCTGTATGAGGCCTGGCGTATACTGCTCTCATGACAGACAGCCCCGAAGGGATGCCGCTCCTGACGGTTGAGCAAGCGGCGAGCTATTTACAGCTCTCTACCTCCTCAATCCGTTCTTATATCCGTTCGGGCAAGCTGAAGGCATTTCGGGTGGCAGGGCTGCGAAAAGTCCTGATCCAACGTGAGGATCTGCTGGAGCTTCTGGAGCCAGCCCATCACGACGAGAGCTGACATGTCCCCTCCGTCCTTGGGAACGAAGTTTCGACTCCCAAGTACCCCGAATTCAACCTCAAAGTATGTGGTTGACGAGCTCAGATCCTTGGGCTAGGCTTTAACTGACGCAACGATCTAAATAATCATAAGCTTTATGGGGACGATCATTGGTTATGCCCGCACCGCAATAGAGACCCGAACTTCACCGTCGAACGGCTCAAGGCTTGACAGACAAAAGGTTGCCTTGGTTGAGGCTGGTTGTGATGTTGTCTTCGGAGAAATTTGCTCTGGAATGGCCCATCTGGAGGAGTGCCCTGTCTTGATGGGGTTGCTTCAGGAACTGAATTTTGGAGATACCCTTGTGGTATGCGACTTGACTCGGCTGAGCCGTTCCGTTGCCGTGCTTTGCTCAATCCTGTCGGATCTCCAAGAGCGCGGGATAGAGGTGCGCGTTTTGGGTGAGTTGCCGGAGGTAATCCCTCCAGCCTTTCTCCTCTCTGAATCCTTAGAGAGTCTGCGAGATATTGCCCTTATCAGGGGAGATACTACCCCTCTAAAACCTGCCAGACGGGCCGTGGCTCATGCAACCAGACTGGCCGTGGTTCATACAAAAAGTGTCAGAGGTGTCCGAGACTGAGGGTGCTTGTTAGGCCTTAGAGTGCCTATTGAATTGCTGCCTTTGTTCCTTCTGAAAGCACGGGTAAAAGCTTTGCCGAGAAGATGCGGTATAACTACAAACAAATGTTTGTTTTTACCGTATCCAGACCACGGCCGACTCTCTTCTGCCAGGTGCCAGGACTGCTAGCGCGAGCGGCCCTTGAGGCGCGAGGGCTTGATGAGTCGCGTGTCTCCTTGACCGTTATAGAAGGGAAGCTGGTTCGGGATGCCTCGCCTCTGGCTGTTCGCCGGGGAGTGACGTTAGGGGAGAGCCTCCTTCGGGCACGTCGCCTCTGCCCGGAGCTCTTAGCCGTTCCGCTCGTGGAAGTGGATGCCCGGTCACACTCCCAGCGGCTTTGGGACGCACTGGCCGAGCTGACAGATCTGGTTGAGCCTGCTGGCCCGGATGCCGCGTATGCGCTTCTCTGGGGAAACGAGTCACTAGAAAAGCTGGACTGTCTGTTTCCTGCTCTGACTCCCTTCTGCTCGATGGGGCGCTCGAAGCTGGAGGCACGGGTGCTGGCTCTCTCGGGAGTGGAGGGCCTTGCGGATGCTCCAGTCACGTTTTTATCGGGCGACCCTGCCATCACGGGCAAGCTCCTTCGCTTGGGCTTGACCACGTTTGGCGCAGTGGCAGAGGTCGGCGAGGCGGCCCTTATCTATCAATTTGGCCGGAAGGTGGGGCCACTGCTCTACCAGCGTGCTTTGGGGGAGGACAGCGATCCCGTCCAGGCGCTCTGGCCATTGCCCGTTGTGGAGGCGTCGTATCGCTTCGACCTGGAGCCTATCGAGGATGCGGCTTGCGTGGATCGCTACCTCGTCGAGCTTGCCAAGCGTTCCGCAGGAGAGCTCTGTACACTGCGCCGCTTTGGTCGGGTCGTGACGCTAGAGATCACTTGCGAGCGCGGTAGCCCTTTACTCGGGACGTGGCGTCCGCCCTGGCCCGTTCAGTCGCCTGGCGAGCTCTTGAGCAGCCTACGCCGCCTTGCTGCTCTCCAGCCTCTCCGCTCTGGTGTGATCGGCCTGCGCCTGGTCGTCTCCGAGTTGGACTTGCCGACTGCGACAACCCTCTCGCTCTTTGAGACGGTTCCAGCATCCTGCTTGGGGCGTCTGGAGTCTACTAAGCGGTGGATTCGGGCACGGTACGGGTCGGAGGCCCTGACGACACTCTCGAAAGTCCCTGTCTCGCTTCGGGATCGTCGCCGCGAGCTGGTGAGAGAGGTAATCAAAAGGTGAGCCGCTTAGTAAACCAGCCTGCCTCTGTGGTGACCAACCCGGAGGGTGCGCCTTGCTGGGTGAATAGCTGGGAGGTCTTGCATGTTCACAGCTTCCACCGGGAGTGGATAGGGGCGCTGGAGGGCGAGCCAGAGCGCGATATCTGGCACGTCGAAACGGCGCGAGGAATCCTAGAGCTACATCGAGTTCGGGAGAGCTGGCTCTTAGCACGGGCTGAGGATTAGAGGCAAGTGCATCTCCACACCCACTCAGCGTTCTCGTTTGGCTCTGGCCCTTCGTTGGTGTCCGCTATGGTCCTTCGTGCGGCGGAGCTGGGCTTGCCCTCGATTGCCCTGACGGATACCAACAGCATCACGGGGATTCCCGAGTTGGTACGCCGTTGCCAGAAAGCAGGTATCCAGCCCATCGGTGGTTGCGAAGTGGTATTGGAAGGGGGCGCACGCTTGACGCTTCTTGCTGATGGCCCCACGGGCTTCTCCTCTCTCTGCCAGATACTTTCAGCGGCGGGGCTGCGGGACGTGGAGCGTGATGGCTTACGCGTTCGCCTGGAAGATCTTGAGCGGCATTCCGAGGGATTGGTTTGCCTAACAGGAGCACCGCCACAAGGCTGGATTCCAAAGCTCCTGCTCCAGAGCCGCGATGAGGAATCGGAGAGGGCACTGGCACGTTTGTTGGGTATCTTCGGGCGGGATCGGGTCTTCGTCGAGGTAGTCCGCTCGCTGGCAGAGGGAGAGCATAGCCTCTCACTCCATCTTTTCGACCTGGCGGATAGGCTTGGTATTCGAGCTGTCGCCACCAACGCGGTCGCCTACAGCACCAAGACCGAGTTCCCCGCATGTGAGGCACTTCTGCGTGTGGGGCTAGTCGTTCCCGTGGGTGAGGAGCATGGAGAACTTCCCCTCAACGGTGAGCGCTACCTCAAGCCGATCGATGAGCTAGAGCGACTCTTCGCAGACCGACCCGATGCGCTCCGAAATGCGCGAGAATTGGCTGGTTGCCTCGTGCCACCGCTCGATCCCACCATCCGCCACTTCCCGCGATACCCCCAGCTACCGAGTGGGGAGAGCGCCTTCTCCCTGCTCTCTGGCCTCGTCTGGGAAGGGGCTAGGCGACGAGGCATCACGGACGCGGCTCGCCTCATACATGAACTGGAGACCATTCGTGACCTAGGCTACTGCGATTACTTCCTCATCTGCCACGACGTGATCCACGAAGCGAGACGGCGCAGCATCGGCTGTGCCCTCCGTGGCTCAGCTATTGGAAGTGCTGCCCTCTACGCGCTGGGTGTGAGTGACCATGATCCCATCACTCGGCGCGTCTCCTTCGAGCGGTTCCTCTCCCGTGCCCGGCGCAAGCCGCCCGACATCGATATAGACTTCCGCCACGACCGCCGCGACGAGATGTATGCCTACCTGCGCCAGACCTACGGCAGCGAGAATGTCGCCAATGTCAGCAACTATGTCACCTATCGCGGTAGAAGCCTCCTGCGAGACTTTGGCAAGATCCTGGGCTTCGATGGCCCCGAGCTGGATCGCTTGCGGGAGTTGCTCTGGCACGCGAGAGGAGATGACTTGGCGGAGCGACTACAGACTCTGCCTGAGCTGCGCGCCTTGCAGATAGACCCCGATACCTATGGCGACCTCTTCGCGCTCTGTGCTCAGCTCGCTGGGAACCCTCGTCATCTGGGCACGCACTCCAGCGGCATCGTGGTCAGTGATGTGCCTGTCTGCGAAGTCGCACCCATGCTCTGGGCAGCCAAAGGTGTTCCCGTCGTTGCCTTCGATAAAGACGATGTGGAGTCGCCGGGCATCGGGTTACTGAAGATGGATCAGCTCTGCCTGCGAGCGTTAACTGCCGTAGACATCGCCACCACAAAACTAAAGGCGCAGGACGAGCTGTTCGACTACACGAGCCGGGATAGAGAAGATCCAGAGACCTTGGCGATGATCCGCGCTGCCGAGACCATCGGGGTGTTCCAACTTGAATCGCCTGCGCAGATGGCCTTGCAGTGGCGACTCAAAGCCGACAAGTTCGACGACCTGGTGCATGCCGTCGCACTCGTGCGCCCTGGCCCGCTCGTTGGTGGCGGGATCGCTCCCTATGTGGCGGTTCGCCATGGTAACGTCAAGCCACACTATCCGCTGCCTGAGCTAGAGCCGGTACTCGCAGAAACCTACGGACGGATTCTCTTCCAAGACCAAGTGCTCGATGTTGTGCGGGTCGTGGGTGGCTTTAGCGCCGATGAAGCCGATGTCTGGCAGAAGGCCATCACTCACGCGAGAAGTGAGGAGGAGATGAAGTCGCTCGGCAGGGAGCTTCTGGAGCGAGTCAAGCCCAGGGGTATGACCGGCAAGGCGTTTGAGAAGCTCTGGAAGCAGATCAAGGGGTTCTCACGCTATGGGTTCTGCCATGGGCACTCCGTGGCGTTCGCGGACCATGCGCAGGGAACCGCCTGGCTGATGCACCACCATCCTGCCGAGTTCCTCGCAGCGCTCCTCTCGGTTGAACCGATGGGCTTCTGGCCGGTGGCGACCGTGGTGGAGGAAGCGCGACGGCGCGGTATCACTCCCCTTGGTCCCTGCCTGAACCGGAGCCACGCCACCCAATGGCAGGTCGAGACCCCAAACTCTATCCGCTGTCCCCTCTCTTTTGTGAAGAATGTCAAGCCCGAGCTGGCCGAAGCCATCGCCGCTGAGTGGGATACCAACGGCGACTTTGACGACCTCCCATCCGCTTGCCGCCGCCTTGGGTTTGTGCCTCGTGACGCCCTTGAGTGGCTCGTGCTGTCCGGGGCACTCGACGCTTTGTGTCCATCTCGCCGCCGGGCGATCTGGAGCCTGCCTGCCCTGCATCGTGCCCCCGACACCAAGCGCAAGCTGATCCTTGGTCAACAAGGGATAGAGCTGGCGATCTGCCCGATGCTCCCGCCCGACCTACCGGACTTCTTAGCGGCAGAGAAGGAGCAACAGGAGTGGCAGGCACTTGGCTTCTCACCACAAGGTCACCCAATGCGTCACCTGAGAGAGAAGCTGACACGGCGAGGCATCCAGCCCAGCATAGCCCTTCAGGCATGTGAAGATGGGGAGGAGATAACCCTCGCGGGGCTTTCGCTGATGCCGCATCGTCCCCCAGTTGCCAGTGGGGAGATCGTCGTTTTCCTGACGCTGGAGGACGAGACGGGGCTGGCTCAGGTGACAGTGCCTCCTGCCGTCTACGAGCGCTGGGGAAGTCGCTTGCTGACCGAGCGTGTGCTGGCGATCCATGGACGAGCGGTTCGTCGCGGCATCGGTAACATCCTGACCGCCGACTGCTTACAGGATCTCCCCTGACTGCATCCGAAAAGGAATGCTTTCGCGTACATCACTCTAACTATGGAGGTTGTTATGCCTCCCTTAGAGTGGCTGGAGAACCGGCTCTGCCCCGAGAAATGGTGTGCGCTCAGGCCTACCTCCTCATGAGAGGTACGCCTCGCCTTGATAGTGTCGTTTATACATTGATAGTCTGATGAGGAAAGTACGGGAATAAGGCATAATAGAGATAACATAAATGCCTAAATTATTTCCTGACCCGCTTCCGAATCGTGTTCGGTTGGATCGGCTTCACCATGCTGAAGTTCGTGTTTATGACGCCCTCAAATCAGGTTTATCTGCGGAGTGGGTCGTTTGTTATAGCGCAAAGTGGATAGGACACCGTCGCTTCAGTGGAGGGGCAAATGTGGATGGCGAAACTGACTTTATCGTTGCTCATCCCGACTTAGGAATCCTATTGCTCGAAGTCAAAGGCGGCCAGATTGACTACGATGGCGGCATAGATACATGGACATCAACGGATATTTATGGTGAGGTTCATGAAATAGATCCGGTAGGGCAGTTGCGAGATGCCAAAGGAACGCTTCGTAAGAAACTAAAAGATTTGCCTTCTTGGCGAGGTAATGCGCCGTGGATCGTCATGGAATATGCGATCGTATTTCCTGATTGTCTTCTTTCCAGACAAAACCTTACGACAGATCCAACATTATCAACCCCATCAAATATCTTGATTGACGGTGGCCAGCTTGGCGACATTGAAAAATGTCTTCGACGCGTCTTTGAACACTGGCGAGGTGATTCGCCTCCGCCTGCACCGGGAAGTCAAGCGCAAGTTATCAATGCGCTCATTGCTATGCTTGCCCCCAAAGTCTCACTACCTAATCCAATGGTTTTAGCCATACGCGAGGAAGAGCAAGAGCTTTTGCGCCTCACCGAGGAGCAGATGCGTTTACTGTCGTTCCTCAGCACACATCGTCGAGTTGCGATTTCGGGATGTGCTGGTTCTGGCAAAACCATGATGGCTGTAGAGAAAGCTCGACGTCTTGCTTCAGAAGGATTCGAGACACGTCTTCTCAGTTATCACGTCCCACTGGCCCAACATTTGAAGAGAGTCACAAAAGGAATCCCGAACCTTCAGGCATTGACGCTGAGTGAGCTACAGGCCGACGATATTTATGAGGCACTTGTCGTAGATGAAGGGCAGGACTTTACACCTAAAGAGTGGGATCAGATGCTCGATTGCCTTCTTCCCGACGAGGGCATTCTCTACGTGTTCTACGACGATAACCAACGAGTCCGTGCTCATTCTGAATTGGCGCTTCCTGAGGGCTTGAGTTATTTCCCACTACGGGAGAACGTCCGAAATACTCGGGCAATCCATGCCCGTATCCAGCCCTTTTATGATGCCTCTATTCAACCTCGTGGACCAAGTGGCCGCACTGTTGAGAAGATTGTTGCTGAGTCACCTGCACTAATTCGCAGTGCTTTGTCTCGGACTCTTCACCATCTCAACATCACTGAAAAGATTCCAGTTGCCGATATTGTTGTGCTGACACCCAAATCCCTGAATGACTCCTGTATTGCAAATCAGACCTTGGCCAGTGGCTTTAAGCTTATGGAAACTACACCTGCCATGGAAGGAAGGAGCTCATCAACGGCACACTTAGAAGTACGCTGCGAAAGCGTCGCTTCATTCAAGGGATTGGAGTCTCCTGTGGTAGTGGTGGTAGAGGTAGATAACGATCTCCTCAATAGCCCGCAATATGAGGCAATTTGTTATGTAGCCTTCTCTCGCCCGCGGCTTCACTTGGTCGTGATTGGTTCTGCGAATGCCTTGCAACAGTTGATGGGGGACGCAGTGTGAGATTATTTGCGGATATAGCACCTGATGGCGGTGTTACCACCGTTGAGATGATTGTCAGTCGGATCAAGGCACAATCTAGTTCAATGCCGGGCCGGTGGTCACTTTGTGAACTTCGACCGGATGAGGCTGATTACCAGTTCCTTCGTGCTTGGGCTGCTCATCTCCCCTATGGGGTTGTAAAGCAATACTTTCGTGGAGACCATTGGCAGCAACAGTCACATATGGGACTTGCTCTTTTAATGTTGTTTGCTGAGGTAGCACGACGCGAAGCAAGTGAGGGTACACTCTGGCCCCATATTCGGAGGGGAGTATTCAACCACCAGACGGAGCGTAGCTTATTTGTGCAATCGGCTCCCAAGGCAGAACTCGCCAATGCCATCGAAAGAGCTGTGCGAAGGTTTCATCTTCGACACGTTTTTGATCTGGATGCAGGTGGGCAGAACTACTACAATACGGTTTATCTTCAGTTTGGGTTTACTCGCCATGGCTTCCAAAGAAACCTAGGAATATGGTTATCTGGAAACTATTCCCAGGCAATTCGGCGTCTCCTCTTCACGACATCGCTACGTAGCGACTCCATGATGCAGCTCTGGTCTGCCTTGCGCTCTCGAAGTCCAAAGCTGGATGACATAATCAAAAGCTCCCCGTGGGTTTTACCCGAGTGGCGCGATGATCTGCATGAGGCACTTTCCCGTCAGGTTTTTCAGACAATCACAGATGAAGATGATGTTGAAATTCCTATACTCACGGAGCGACCTCAGCTTTGTTGGGAACAGGCACCTGTATTAGAGTGGCACATTAGTAGTATCGAAACTCTGTCTACGATGCAAGATTGCATTCTTCTTCGTATAAATGGGATCGTAGTCGCGGAGATGTATCTCCAAGAAAGCGGGCACTATGAGCCACTTAATCCTCGGCCTGTACGGACACCCATCATTGGTCATGAAGCTAATGTAGAGTTAGTTTCCCAGGAGGATGGCTCTGTATTACAGAGGGAATTCATTCCCATCTTTGACCGTGAAGCCTTGGTCTGCTGTTCTAATTTAGGACCGAAAAATCTGCTCTTTGCTGCTCCAGGGATTAGACTATCTCCAGAGCCACTACGGCGTTGGTCTTTGCCAAACCAATATTCTTTATCTCAAATGCCTAAAAGTGAGGACTATGAGGCTTTTGAGGAGGGAGAGTTAGTTTGGTCATCAGTACGTGGTTCCAAACCTCCTCCTGAGACCACTTTGGAAATTGACTGGCAGGAGCCCACACTGGCAGCAGCAGCTTCTCCATCTATCAAGGTCACTCACCCCTCGGGGGAGTCTCCTTTAGCTATCCGTATGTGGGGAATACCCCTAATGCAGGTTGCCGAGTCTGAAACAGTGTCCGTGGTTGGTCCTCTACTCGCTGCAGCTGGTACCTTACCTCCGACGATTCAGCTCAATGTGCTAACAGCAAAAGGAAACCGAGAAAGATCCACACTAAAGCGTGATCCTAACACTCTAAAGGGTATTCTTTTCCGATCACCTGAAGGCACCTGGCATTCCTGCGAGGAACTGAATACCCAATTTGCTACGGATATAGCCTCCCTACCATTGCGGTATTATCCACCAAAGCCCCTCTGTGGACGGGAAGGGGATGAGGCGCATTGGCTCTTGTTTGAAGGGGCTTCGTGGCGAGGTAACGTTGCTCGGCAGACACGACCCCGTCCATGGGGATGGGGGGCACCTCTCAATCTTCAAGAGCGAATCTATAACTCGAAAGAACGAATGCGCTTGTGTGAGAGTTGCGTGGACACAGGAATCATTGGAACGTTTGAGAAAGAGCGTCTTACTCTACGGTATCCAATTATCTTAGATCCCCAACGCCATAGGCTAGTCATTCTTAGGGCAAGCGGGCACTGTGAGATCCTTGATGCCGAGCAAGTTGTGTCTTCAGTAAGTGAGGACAATCTGGTCTGGAATTTACACCTGACATCCTCGCTAGACGAGCTTCGCATGATTGCTATTGCCTATGATGGAGAGTATCGCGGTTCATGGTGGTCGTCTGATTTCGGTACTTTCTTTAGTTCCAGCTCTGGAGTAGAGGCAGAAAATCTTAATACCGTCATCGCTCTACTTTACTGGGCAAAAGCCCCTTTACTATCTAGTGGCATTCGCGAACTCGTCCGGGCCTTTGTGAGTCGCAATGTAACTAAAATCATCAATGCATGGCTGTCTTTTGGTTATCTTCCCAGTGATTTGAAACCGCGCCTGCGTGGGGCTGATGATGGTTGGGATGCGACACTTGCAGTGTTGTTGGAAGATTGGGATGTGACACGTAGTGCAAAGACTATAGCCCCAGGAACCCTTCCGCTCAGTAAGAAACTCGCTGATGTGTCTTCACTCACTGCCTATCGATTTCTGAGAGCAGTCAAAAATTCAGGTTATCCGATTGACAATAGTGCCCTCCGCCTTCAATTAGAATTAGATAGCGCCAGCGAGCGGGTCAACCAATGGCGACAGGATATTGAGGCGGCTGATGAAACCGGGGTCAATGAACGCTTCGTCACACTTAAGGATGTCGGCCTTCTCGCGCTTGGGAAGCGTGCTGCCTATCATGGTGTCGCGTCGTTGGACTACTTCCACCGTCGCAATTTGCGAACCGCGATTGGTGCACTGACTCCCTTTCGCAACTGGTTGCTTCATGAGCTTCTAATTGACCTAGAGAATGGATAGTATTTTAATGGGAGTTTCGAGATGACACAGCCCAATGGAAGCATGGCGCAATTAGATGCGCTTGATTTAGTGGAAGGCGTACGGCAGCGCTTAACTGACTTTGCGGGCGAGTCCTGCTATGTTCGTGATTCAGCGCTCCGGAGCGCTTGCCAGTCTCTTTGGAGCGGCCCAGCTACAAAGGGAGGCCTTGTCAACGATCTGTGGGTAGAAGCTGCGTTTCCAGCAGAAAATGGTAACCGAACCCTTGCGGATTTTGTTACAGCTCACGAATTCCCAAAAGACCTTGCAGCCCATCTGCATCGCCGTGGTGCGTTTCCCTCAGATCGTCCTCTCTATTCCCATCAGCAAGCTAGCCTGGAGAGAGCATTCGAACTAGGGCCCAATCATGAACGGCCAGCAATTGTAGTAACTGCGGGTACTGGGATGGGTAAAACAGAGAGTTTCCTCTTGCCTGTTTTGAAGGACCTGTGGACAACCCCCAAGCGTTCTGAACGAGGTGGGGTTAGGTGCCTTATTCTTTATCCAATGAATGCTCTGGTAAATGATCAGGTTGACCGTCTCCATGACTGGCTGACGGGCCAGAATCATCTCACACTCTTTCACTTCACCAGTGAAACGCCAGAAGATTCGAAGGCAGCTCAGCGAAATCATACCCCTCTTTGGCGTGGTGATGAGATGTTTCGGATGCGTACTCGTCGGCAAGCACGTGGCCTTGAGGATGGTCGAGGACAAGCAGAGCCACAAGGTTCATTAGGGCCGCAGCCCGATATTCTGATTACGAACTACTCCATGCTTGAGTACATGCTATGCCGTCCGCAAGATGCGATACTGCTGGGTGAGAACCTACAGTCCATCGTATTGGATGAGGTTCATCTCTACAATGGCACCCTCGCCGCTGAAATAACACTTCTCCTGCGACGATTGCTCGAACGCTGTGGTAGGGCTCCGCGCGATATTCTTCAAATAGCGACTTCGGCTACCTTAGGTGGCGGCTCTGAAGCACTGGTTCAGTTCGCAGGAGAGATTTTCTCAAAAGACACAACTTTGGTTCGTGCTGTTGCAGGGGTGTCCCGCAAGGTGGGTCTTCCAGAAGTTGCGGAACCAGAGAGGCCCTCCAAGCCCGAAGAACTGGTGAATCTTCTCGCACTTCCTGGTCCAACTCTCTCTATCAGTGCCCAAGGCAATGTTCAATTAGCAGAGGATGTCGCAGCCACACAAAAGCTCAAGGTTAGATTAAGTCATCTGACAGCGTCAGAGGTTATTCCCCAAGGAGAAACTCGTCCAGCAGTATTGCTTTATGAGGCACTGGGCCATGCACCACTTGTGCATAAGGCGGAGTCGATTCTTTGGGGTCGCAAGCGATTGCGTATAGATGAGTTGGCGGATGACCTTTTTGACGTAGTGAATGCAGAATCAATTCAGGCAACGATAGCCTTGCTTCGTGCAGGTGCTGCTGCTCGTAAGCGGGCAGGAGATCTCCCGCTCTTGCCTCACCGTATGCATCTTCTCGTCCGAGGACCAGAGGGGGTTTCTGTTTGTTTGAATCCAACTTGTACGGCACCAGCAACAATGCGGCTTCCAAGTCTAGGAGGGGTCTTTTCAGGCCAGGGCAGTCTGTGTCCAGATTGTGGAGCGGCATCTAAAGAGGTATTGCGCTGTCCTGTTTGTGGTGAATGGGTACTTGGTGAACAAGATCGCAAGATCCATTACGTACTTGCCGAAGGCGATACTAGTTCCGGTCCAATTCTTACACTTGATCCAGTATCAGGTCAGAGACGTGGAGCCAACTCTGGAGGGATTCGTGTGCGGGCCGTTGCCAACTGTCCCCGCTGCTCTGCCCAGAACGACGGGGGTGACGAGACAATTGAAAGTGAGCCCCAGACACGTTTGTTTCTCCCGTTGATTGCTTCTACTGATCTGGCCCTATCTATTGTTGCAGAAACTACCCTGGCAGCTCTTCCTGTTCTACCTGTTGCAGAACGCCAGGCGCTACCCGCCGAAGGGCGGCGCTTGCTTGCTTTCTCCGACAGTCGTATGGAGGCAGCTCGCCTTGGCCCTCGTCTGACGACCCAGCACGAGACGCAGCTTGTTCGAGCGATACTAGCTCAGTGCTTGGAGCAGGCACCACCACAGGATGCCGATACTATCGTTGCTATTGAAGCCGCAATTCAAACGATGGAAGCACAGATACAAGCTGCGATCAACCCTACGATAGCAAGGACATGGAGCCAACAACGCGACTTGCTGGTTCAGCAATTGACCAGTATGAAAGTGGGTGGCGATCTTGATGGGTGGGCAGAAGCATTTTGTAACAATAAGTTATTAGGTCAGCTTTTTGATGTCGAGGGTGGGAGTATGCATCAACCGGAGACATCTGCACAACAAATATTTGATCGCAATAGGGATGAAATTCGTCGTCAGGCTCGTTTGCTCATGGCCCGGCAACTCGCCTCGCCAAGTTACCGACAATTTTCACTGGAGACACTTGGTTTAGCGGAAGTCACGTATCCGGGACTTGGGGAACATGAGGGACTACAGCCACCACTTTTAGACTACTTGCCATCAGAAGTGAAGACAAAGATAACAGATAACTGGCATTATCTTTTAGCAACACTGCTTGATACCCTAAGAGTAGATGGAGCCGTTACTCTTAGGCAAAAATCGACGGATACCGCCGATGTTGATGACGCATTCGATTATGGTGGTAGGAAGATTGGACGATGGATGGCTAGTGGAAGTCAAGGCCCCAGAACTTATTTGTTAAGGTTTTGCGGTGTTAGGCCAACTCAACGCCGCCGTGATTTCGTTGCGCGGATTCTGGTATCCGCAGGCATACCTGTAGAAGTTGCAGACCTCCATGCACAAACGATCTTGAGCACCCTCTTCGACCAACTCTTTCAAGTGGCGAAGTCGAAGGATCTTGCTTGGCTTGAGGCTGAACACCGTAGTGGGCACGATGCCATACGAATCCGTTTTTATGATCTTGGGCTTCGGCGACCTAGCGTGCTTTTCCGTTCGAAAAGTACAGGAAAGGTGTTTCCGAGGGGGGTGCTAGGATGCGCTCCTGAACCTGGTTGTAGTGACCTAGAGACCGTTGGAGAAGAGGCGCTCGATCAAGATCCCCGGATTGGTCGTCCACGGCGGGAGTATCGCTCCGCTGCGACATTTACCCAAGGACTTTGGGCGGAAGAACATAGTGCACAGCTTGCACCAGAGGAGAACCGACGGTTACAGGGGCTGTTCAAAAAAGGGATGAGGAACCTACTAAGCTCCACGACGACGATGGAGCTAGGTATTGATATTGGGGGCTTAAGTGCCGTTTTGATGACAAATGTTCCGCCCGGTAAAGCAAACTACCTTCAGCGTGCTGGTCGCGCTGGACGTCGGGCAGATGGCTCATCCATTGTCATCACATTCGCGCGTCCTAGGCCTTTTGACCATGAGGTTTTCAGACGCTTTGGCGATTACTTGGATCGTCCTCTGCGCGAACCAAAACCTCTTAGTCGTGCTCGAATCGTGCAACGGCACCTAAATGCCGTTCTCTTATCTGACCTCTTTCAGGCTGTGTACCCACCAGGCACGTGTGTGGGGGCGATGAATGCTTTTGGAAGTATGGGAGCTTTCTGCGGCGTTTCTCTACCACAGTGGTGGGAATCTTCATCTCATCCGCGCCCGAGTGTAGATATTCTTCAACATCATGGTGTTCCTCCTACAAGTGCTCCTTGGTGGAATGCAGCACGACAAAGTGCATGTCCTGAAGCATGGTTTCTCGATTACCTACATTGGGTTCGGGAGATGGGGAGTGAATCTCTAGAGGAACGCCTACGCTTTCTTTTAGCGGACACAGTGCTAGCCGTTGGGGTCAATGGGTTATTCGAAGACTGGTATGGGATGTTTGATGACATCATTACCTCATTTGCAAGTGCGATTTCTGATTGGCGTCGTGATTATGACAGCCATTTTTCTTCCTGGTACCACCTCGATGAGGTGGAAAAAGATGTTGCACGTCGAGGGAATGCCCATCGCCGCCAGATGGAAGCTCTCGCAGACCAAACGGTTATTGAAGCACTCGCAGACCGCCAGTTTTTACCTCGATATGGATTTCCTATTGGAGTTCAAAAGCTGCGTGTAGCAGTGCCAGATAAAAACCATCCTCAACGAGTGAAGGAGGACGATCAGTTCCGGCTGAGTCGTGGAGGATTGCAGGCTCTGAGGGAGTATGTTCCTGGCTCACAGCTGTTGGTGGCTGGGAAGCTAGTGCGTTCACGTGGTCTACTGAAGCATTGGACCGGTGCTGAGGGACTCGATACTCCTTTCGGGATTCGAGGTCGATATGCTCACTGCGCAAATAAGCATACTTTCTACACTTTTGGGAGTTCAGGCACTGACTCTTGTCCCTTTTGTGATAGTCCTGCGGTGGAGGAGCGGAGCCTTCTCGTACCCGAGCATGGTTTTACGACTGCTGCATGGGAAGAGCCACGTCGGAGTCTTGGCGTTGAACCCGTTGGTTTTGTTCAACAGGCAACCGTAACGTTCCATGATCAACTGGGTATTGAAGTGTCTGAGAACTTCGCTGGAATCTCTGGGATGCGTGCACTCTATAGAGAGAATGGCGAGTTACTTGTCTATAATGAAGGTGAAAATCACCAAGGGTTCGCCATCTGTACTGTATGCGGATTTTCCGATAGTGAGGTTAGTTTTGGAGGTGACCTTCCATCCTCGTTTCGCGATCATCACTCTCTGTTCGCATCAGAGAAGACGGCTAAATCGAGATGCCGGGCTAGCAATACCCTTCGCAATATCGCCTTTGCTGCCCGAGAGACCACAGATGTCTTGATGATTGAATTACCCCATATTCCGGGAGGAAGTGATTTGGCGATTATAACAACGCTCGCCCATGCTCTACGAATTTCTGGTGCTGAGTCGCTTGAGCTTGATACCCGAGAACTGGGTTGCCTTGTCTGTGAAGGACCCGCTGGCCGAGGGCCGGGAGCTGTTATTTACGATAACGTGCCTGGTGGAGCTGCGCATGTAAGGGCACTGCGTGACCAGGGAAGAACGTGGCTTGAACACGCCCAAAGGCAGTTGCGAGGAACACCTGAGCATGATGCGCGATGTACCAGTGCGTGTTTAGATTGCCTACTCACTTTTGATGCACAATCAGATCAGCAGAAAGGCTTATTGAACCGAAGACGTGCCCTACAGGTTTTGGATATCCTACTTGGGCATTAACTAAACCTTATTTTGTCCACAGAAATCTGTGCAGTTGCTTAAGCAACAACATATCCAAGTGAGACATTGAAGAAGTCATTTTGCTGACCGTTTTTGGTGGTGGCATCCAGTCTATTACAGTTGTCCGGTCTCCAAGTTATCGCCGAAAAGGAAGGTTTTCGTCCCCATCAAGGTCAATAGAGATAGCATAGTTTCCTGGGAAATTTTTCTGCCCGGGAGTGGTTGGAGAGCTAATCAAAACCCGAGAAATCGGTAACCCTCCTGCTGAATGGAAACAGGTGCGGGCTAACCCATCGGTTCCGAAGAGCGGATTGGACCTACACAAGGGGGCTGACCACCCAAACGTAGATGCGCCTTCCACTGGGCCTACTGACCATCCTGGCAACGGAGGCACTGCTGATTCGTGGAACGGCTTTGGGAACAGTGCCCACAGTGTGGACAGATAGGGTAAACCATGCCCATCATCTGTCCTTCTGGCAGTTGCGTGTCCGCACTGCACTCACAAAATAATGGGATCGCCATGCTTCCGCGTCGCCGTTCCCTATCGGACAGTTGCCGCGCATACGTCAGGTCCTCTTCTGGTAAAGCCACAACGGTTCTTCGCACCGATGCCAACCGGCGACGGGGGCGCAGTAATGGATAGGACGACTGACACGCCGGGCATCGTGTTACCGTCCATTCCGCGCCACATGAGCGGCACAGCGCCGCGGTTGCAGACTGGTAGTGTACGGCTCCTTTACAGGCTGGGCAACTGGATGGCCCGGACTCCTCCGCACTCATGCTAGTGATGTCGACTCCTATCGTATGGAACCGGATCAGCCGGATCAGGCGTAGCGCCGACTGTAGGCGCCAGGGAGACAGACAGAGGAATCCAGTTCGCGCCCCTGCCCATCGCGCCGCATCGCGCGGGATGAAACCATCCCCCAGCGACAACAGTCGATGCGCCACCGCTGGAGAACAGGTGGCTGGGAGATTCGCGGGTTCCGTCGGCGTCACCCAGAGAATGGCGTCCGTCTTTGTTCCCACCGCTTGTGCATAGGCGATGTCCAGCAGGTCCGTGGTAACGTTCTCCTGCCATCGTCCTCCTTTCGATTCTCCACTCTCTTCCAGCGCTATCGCCAAGGGGATGAGGCGGATACGCCGGACAACTGCGGGTCGGGCTTCGGAGCGGACTTTCTCCAGAACAAAGCGCCGCCAACTCTCGCTCTTTCCAGCGCGGGCGAGGAGATCTAACTCCTCTGGAGTCGGCTGCCCATAGATGGCCAACGCCGATCCTTCCCAGACAGCCTCACAAGGGAGCTCAGGCAGTGAAGTGGGTGCGGTGAAGGACACGCCACTGGGCGGTTTGACGACCATGCGGTGGCGCGTCGTCAGTGTGAGGTCAATAACCTCCCACTCTCCCGGGTCTGCCCTGCTGGAACCGACTTCTATACGCCAGTGGCCATCGCTGTTTACGTACGCTCCCTGCGCCATCCATCCTGAATGGTCCACCGCAGCGCATGCGGTCTGTTCCTCACCCTTAACCGGTTGGTACCCTAGCGCAGCGAGGGCTTGCAGGACTACGAGGCCTGTGTAGATACGATACTGATGTTGTGCATTGGCGGCTGTCTGGGGGAGACTGTCACCTGTGTCACCAGCTTTTCTGCGTAGCTCCGCGAGGAGCCGCCAGACGTCGAAGAGGCGGCGATAGTGCGGATCCATACGGAGGATGTTAGTCGTGTGGAACGGAGGTGCGAGGGACGGAAGTTTGTGCAGACGACGATATAGGGTTGAGTTTTCTGCCGGAATCAGGGCGCGGCGGAGTCGCCGTACCCGCTCCACCTCCTCACTCAACGCCTGATATTGGCGCTCCCATACCTCGCTATTATGGTCGAGATTCGGCAGGAGGGATTGTAGCAGACGATTCTGCTGCCAATCACTACTGGAAAAGCCGTCGAACTGTAATATATCTGCCAAGGAACGCATTCCTTCCAGCAGTCGGTTAGCCTCACCCACCAAGTACTCCCGCAGTTCGTCAATGAACATAATTACAAACCTATTTTCATATAGGGCTAGGTCATCTTCAGGAACCTGTGCGAGTAGTCGTGCTGGCCGTAGACCCGTGACTGTCCGAGATTCCCAATGTTCACTGTGGGAGGCGATATGGCGGAGCGCGGTGGGGCCAGTTCTGCGTACCAGTCCTACTGGGCGTATCTGCTCCTCTATGAGTAATCTGGTTCTGGGCTGTCGGCAGATTGCGAGAAGATGAGGCATGGCCTTCTCCAAGGCATCTAATAACCGGAGCCGGTTCGGGTCTTTTTGGACGGTCTCTGGCTGACGGAACAGCAGCAGCTCACCACATTCGACGGCAACGCGCAGCGTTCCCCAGCGCACCACCCCTTGATCCCCTCCTTCTTCCAGGCTTACAACTCCATGAAGTTCTTTCTCAAAATCGCTCAGGGTATCGCGAAGCTCCCACCCTAATGCAAGGGTAGGGTGCGGCCCGAAGCGAAAACTTTGGGCATGCTTACCGAAACCGTCTTGCGTCGCGACGATTTCCACGAGGGTTTCGCCTGCAGCAGGGTTCTCTATGCGCACTGGAAAAGGTTCAGAAAAAAGCGCCGACTCGGTGACACCGCGGGGTGGTGCCACAGCTACCGGATGTTCTGTGCCGTTCACGCGGACGCGCCAGGCGGAGGAGACTGCAGATGCCCCCTTGCGACGGTTTAGGGGCGCGGCACGTCCCTCAACTTCTCGCGTATCTGGCAGAACCAGGCGTGCCCACCCACCGAGCGGACCTGCCACGTTGACCCGGTGGGGGGATGCCTCTTCCCAACCCGTATCCTTCGACTCTTTCTGGTGGAAGTTAGGGAGATACTGGAGGCGCGGCTGGTCATCAGAGTATCGCTCCTCAGCGGCGGTCGTGTCCGGCATCAAATCCGGCCTCCGGAGAGTTCGGCGATGCGTCTCTGGATGACAGCCTTACAGTAGCGGAGAGGCTCCGGTGCTCCGGCAGCTAGGGCACTGCTTTCTAACAGCAGTTGTACTTCCTCCAAGGGCTTTCTGATTTCAGGATCCAGGAGCGACTCCAGTTTACGTAGCACCTTGCGGGCGATCTGAATATCCACGGCCTCTTCGACTGTCCCACCAGATGCGCTATAGACAGCGGCGAACCGGCATAATTGGTCTTGTAGGCGGAATCCGAAGGTGATGCCGAACTCTTTCTGTAGGAAGTCATCCAGCTGATCGACCGCTTTTTGAACTGGTTGTGGTAAGAAAGGCATCGCCCCGATGGCCTCATTAAACGCTCCGGTCAGCATCGAGTAACTTACCCAGGATGCGCCAGGACTGCTCGCCTGGAACGGGTTTTCGCGCTCCTGAAAGTCGATTACCTGAGCGCGATCATAGACTTTATCCGTAATCTCTAAGGTGGACTCATCACGGTTAGCCGTTCCTACGAACCATACATTCCTTGGAAGGCGCAAACGACGCCCATCAAGGAGATACTCCGGTGTCTTTTCCCCTTTCGAGCGGGGGTCGAATGAGATGAGGTCTACAGCACGATCGTCAGCGTTTCGTTTTTCCATCTCGGAAAGGAAGTCGGCGAAGTAGTATTCGATGCGTGCTAGATTCATCTCATCCAGCACTATGAACCACAGATTTTCCCTTTCCTTGTGCAGTTGGGCTTCGTATAGGGCGCGGGTCAACGCCGACTCTGAGAATCGCCCGGTGAAATCGTTGTTATACCCAAGCAGGTCATGCCGGTCGCGCCAACTGGACTGAACGGGAATCATACTACAAGTACCACTCATGGCTTCAGCGAAAATCTGTGGCAGGCTAGACTTGCCAGTACCACTCACCCCCTGAAGGATCGCCAGTGGAGAGGCTGCCATACCAGCTAAGAAACTGCGCACAGTTGCCTCACGGTAGTATAGTGGACGCTTCTGAGCGGCTCCGAAGTCGCGAACCAACTTCACTATAGTGGGAAGTAGTTTTCCTATAGGCGCGGTAAGGCGGGCGGGTCTACCCGTCTCCTGGGAATGGGCCTTCTCATCGAGATTGAGCAGCTCGGGAAAGCGGGCCTCGCCAGTTCGCTGGTGTGCTTCGGCGTGCCGTCTGAGTGCCTCTTCCAATTGGTCAACGATGGCGCGGTATGAGGCGACCTGAGCCTGAAGTGCGGAGAGCTCATGGCTAGCGACCTCGCGGCGTGCCGCAAGGTTTTTCTCTTCAATGACCTGCCGACGCAACGCAGCGTTTTCCCTATGGAAGCGAGCATTCTCCTGCTCAGCTTCCCTCAGATAACTTGCCTCCTCTTCGTCCGGCAGTTCAGACAGACGTTGGGATAGGTATTTGCATCTCTCTTTAAGTCGATCCCGTTCTTCGAGCAGATTTGTGAGCGAACGTCCGTCCCCCCCCTGCATCTTCTCGCGCAACTCATCCGCTTCTGTTCGTGTTTCCCTCAGGCTTTCTTCCAGCCGCGTAACATTTCCCTGCTCATCCTTCAGTCGACGTTTTAAATCCGCTACGATATCGGGGGAACATTGCTCCCAGCGAGCGACGGTCTGCACCCGCAATTGGTTGACCTGCATACGATCCGCTTCTAAGTCATCACGTTCCCACTGGAGATTTTCGGCAGCGTCTTTGAGTTCCCGTTGCCTGGTCTTTTGTCTGCTTTCCTCGGCGATAAGGCGCTCCTCCCAGGTTGACAGCTCCTGTTCACGTTCCGTCATCGCCTCGGCCGCACGAGCGCGGGCCGCATCAACGATGTCACGCCCAGTCACTTCTGCCTGCTCTCGAATGGATTTGGCTTTCGCTTCAGCCTCAGCGATATTCTCTAGGGAGATCCGATTCTGTTCGTCTGCATCCCGCTGGATTGCAGCCTGCTTCTCTTCAAACCATTCCCGCCTCAGTTGCTCCTCACTGGCGTAGATTTCCTGGCGGACCTCTGCTATGGCTGCTTCACGTGCTGCATCAACGGCCTGTTGACATTCCGTCGCAAAATTAGCTCGCTCTTCATTGAGCTGGGTTTCCTGTGCCTCTAATTTCTTACGCTCAGCTTCGTACAGGTCCTCCATTTCGTGAGCATTTGCCAGATCCGCTTTTAGACGATTGATTTCTTGGTGAGCTTGGTTTAACCTTATCACTGCATCCTGAAACGTCTTTGGAGGCGAAAAAGCTACTCCTTTAGACATATTTTGTCCTGGAGAATTGATTTTAGCCTCAGAAATGCTACTCACAGGCAAATCATCGCCGCCATTTGTATTATCAGAGGAAATATCTGTTGATGACAGAGAGACATGCGTCGTTGTCTCTACGTTTCGTTGTCCCATGGGAGGGAAGCTAGGTCTTGTGCGATTCTTTTTTGCCATTTTGTATCTCTGCTTTTCTGGAAATTCTTTATGCCTACTGCGTCTCCAAGACACGAAACAATGTTGTCAAGGCTAAGTGTGCGGCACTTGTCATCCGGATTACCCGGTTCTGATACGCTTCGACAGATTCTGTCTGTGAGGTATAGTGCGCCTTCTCATTACGTATTTCGGCGACTGTATCGAGTAAGACTAAGAGGTCTGTTTGCATCATCAACGCTTTTCGGAAGGCCGCATCATGCCGTTCGTTAGCGTCGGCTAGCAGGAACACGCACTTATCCCGTAGGCTGATGCCGTTTCCATCAGCCATCTTTTGCATAGATTTGCAGCGTGCCGCTCCGACCATACCGAATGGGATGGGCGTCCCAAAGTGCCGTGCCATCTCTTCTATCCGGTTTCTGAGATCGAAATCAGAGTAAAAATTTCCGAGCCGCCGCGCTAATGCCCGCCTCTCCGGTATCTGCTTCAGCAGGTGGACTGCTATAGCCTCAAGGGCAAATTGGCATTCCATGAAAAACCCCCCACCCACGTCTGGATCGGTTTGTGCTTTAGCAAGGACACGGCCGGCTTTTTCCCAGAACTCACGCGCCATTACAAGATCTGTATCGTCAGATGGTAACGGTAATGGGCTTTCCCAGAAAGGGCGAACAGTATTTGGCAGTGCCGCAAGTGGATCTACATAAGGCTCTTCGGCTGTCAAAAGTGTCGTATCATCAGTAGTGCCTACGTTGCCCGGCTCTTCCATTATTTCTGTGAAGGCGATAATAACGGAGTCTGAAGGCGCGAAATGCTCTTCCGCCATCCGCTTCTGTTCATCCAGAAAGGCCTTCAAGGGGTGATATTCTTGAGCGGTTGCAAGCAGGCGTGTTCGGTACCACTCCCCGCCTAACTCCCCGAAGGGGGCCGTAGCATAGAGATGACCCGGATTGTCCCGTAGTGCATAGAGAAGAACTTCAGCATCCACCGTCTCTGGTTCATCGGATAGCCCCAGGAATGTAAAGTCTCTTACCTGAGAGGTCGCTTTATGGGCTTCCATTCCCGCTTCCGCACCCTGTCCCATCGAAAGATCATCGTCATCCCCGACGATCCGATAATCCGCTTCGGTAAATCCGTTGCAATCCCGGACTGCAGCCTTTACGAAGAGAGAAGGCTGTTCCGCTTCAGACAGGCGCTCAGCATAAAGGCGCATTTTCTCTAATCGTGTCATCGCCGCTTTGACGGCTGCTGCTGTCGGCTCGAGTAGATCCGTGCCGTCGCGCGTTGGCAGGGGATAGACATACTCTGTTAAGGAATCGCGTCCGAGAGGTTTACTGTCGGAATAGAGTGGGCATAGGTAGCCTGTCACTAGGTCGCGGAAGACATAACCATAGGCTGGCGGACGATTGGCTTCAGCGGTCTCGACTGAAGATGCCCTCATAGGTTCTTTACCGTTCCAGACATCGACGCGTCGTAGCCCGGCTTCGGTGGTGACTCCGGTGGCCTCGACGAGACCATCTTCTATTAAGCGCTTCAGCACTGCCAGAATGACCTCCGGCGCGACTCCCAGGAAATATGCCAGCCGAGATCGGTCACGGACTCCGGCTACAGAGAGGCGGAGTACTGCTCGCTCCAGGGCGTTAAACGTCCCCCTCACTGGTGGGGCCATTAGAACAGGGAAGACCCGTAAGGGCCAAGCGAGACGTGCGACGTACGCACCTCCCTCTTTCTCAAGTGAGCGAATGTCATGCCGTCGGCTCCAGACAAAACGACGCGACGGTTCGGGACGTGGACGCAGGGGTGGGGCCATGCCGGGGTCATGCATAGGAGATATACCACCCTTCCTCTCCGCCAAGGCAGCGACGATAGAGGGCGTCCAGCGCCGGGATCGGCGGCGCGACGGTTTCGGCATCGCCGCAGACGATTAGCAGCCTACGGGCACGGCTGAGTGAAACGCAGAGACGGTTCTTTAGGGATAGAAACCCGACGCGCCGCCGACGTGCATCCTCGTCATCGCTTCGCTCCCCATTGCTCCGCACCGTGGAGAGCAGGACGACATCGAACTCCTTGCCTTGAAACGAGTCCACCGTACCTACCTCGATTTTCTGGCTCAGCTCGAGGGGAAGTTCTCGTATGCGTGTCCGCAAAAGCGCGGCCTGTCGCTCGTAATAGGCAATGATGCCGATGGTATACTGCGGGGCGTGTTTCAGGATGCGTTCTGCCTCAACGACGACGGCATCAACCTCTACTTGCCGTGTCTTACTTTGGCCCCGGCTTTCACCGCCGCGTGATCGGGGGATGTCCAGCCAGACGAGCGGTTTTCCACCATAAAGCGGTAATCCATGGTCACGTTCGTCAGCGGAGCAACCGGCTTCGACATCGTTATCATAGAACTGTTCGCTCACTAGTCGGCTGATGACAGGGTGCATCCGGAAGCCGGTACGGAGGCGGAAGGCGCGGCGGGGCTGACCTTCGTTGCGCTTCGGATCCGTGAATATTTCATAGAGTCGTTGGAAAAGGGATTGCTGCAACATCGCTGCGTCTTCCACGCCCTTAGTAGCAGAATATTCCTGAACTGCTTGGTCTTCCAGAATCTGCGGAAGTTGCTGATGGTCGCCAACCAGCACAATGCGACGCCCGCGCACCATCGGGATGAGGAGGTCGAGAGGCATGGCACGGGCAGCTTCGTCTATGATGACGAAGTCATACTCGGTCGCCTGTTCGGCGATTTGCTGACAGGTTCCCGCCGTTATGCTACCGTACTCTTCCACCATTCGGCGGGTTCGCGCTAGGTCGCCGATCTCCTCACGGAAGTATTGAACCGCATCGGCTATCGCGCCATATCCCGCTTGTGCGGAGTCAAGTAGGTCGTCCACGATAGCATCCAGTTGTTCCAGGATGGTAGCAGTCAAGGGGCGTTCGGCTGTTGTCTGGCTCGTCTCTTCTCCATTTTCCTCAGCATCGTCGCCCTGCAGTATACGTATGGAGCGAACGTAGGCTTCCCAGGTTTCGGAATCAGGCGGTGTATCCTGCTGCATTGCCACTGCCTGGAGCGCGTTATGTATGTCCTCCCGATCAGCAACACCGCCCAGGTATGCACCATTTCGGCTCAGGAATCGGCGCAAACGGTCGGCCTGGAACTGCCCGTCATCTGCGAACGCTTCCACCAGCACACGTTGTTGGGCAAGGAGAGCGTTGAGACGACTCTTTAAATTCGCATCTTCCGAATCCGGAAAGACCGATAGAGCTGCCGCTGCTTGAATAGAGTGTGTATGGGCCTTCTGGCACACGTCACGCACAGCCTCCGTACGGCTCAGTGAAATATGGCCAGCGTTGGTGAGCAACGTTTCCTCGGCGAGTGCGACTGCGGCGGGGAGTGCTCTCGGATCCTGTAGATCCCAGTCAAAACGGTAGCGGTCAAGTCGGTGTGCTAGCTCCCTTGCGCGGGCGCGCAACGGGTCATCCGGTAGTTGCTCCAAGACACCATCACAGTACTTTTTTCTGTCTTCGATCCACTTGTATAACTGACGATGTCGCTCTTCATGAGCCAGTCCAGACTTCCCACCGACTCGTTGTGGAGGCAATCCATTTACCTCCAGTCCCTGAATCGCGTTGTCCACCGCATCGTGCTGGTAGCTGGTCACAAGCACGCGCATCTGCTCTCCGCGTTCCTGTGCCCGTTCCATTAGGCGCAGGACAAGTGCGCGGATCACGGTCGTCTTACCGGTTCCGGGCGGCCCCTGAATCAGGGCGATGTCCGGTGTGTTCAGGGCAATATCTAGGGCTTCTCGCTGGTCTCGGGTTAGATCACGGCCCAAGTGTTCTCGCAGTGCTGTGGTGACTGCGGCATCGCGGGAGCGCGTTTCGAAGGCTCCTGCCCGTCCTGTCTCCAGGAGCTCGCCCAGCGTTGCCAATCGCGAGCCTACCAATCTTGGGTCACCCTTCGGACGAACGGATACCGCGCCGCCAGACACGGTCTCGAGCGCCGCCGAGCGCCGCTCCATGCGGCGTTCATCTCCAATGAGCGACAGCATGAGGAAACCATTCTGTTCCGGTGGGAGACTTTCGAAATCTGGCTGATAGTCTAGGTAGGTTATCAATCTTGATGTCTGGCGATCCGCCCGTTCCATCGTACCCGCCCGTTTCAGATCGGGCGGAAAACGCCAGTGCCCAGAATCATCCCGGTCTGGGGCTTCCGCTGCGGCGTCTAGATCTAAAGCCCGTCCGAGAAAGCCTTCCGGCAAAGGGGTAGTAAGTTTGAATTCGAGGCGCAGACCGTCTCCATCCACGTCCAACTTGTAGGAGTGGTAGCGCACCGTCCCGACGTTCGCTGCCTCCTCAAATACCAGCCTACGTTCTAATTCGAGGTAATATCCCCACCCAGCCAAATAGCTGTGGGGGCGCGTAAGCGACTCCAGAACGGCTTTCCTCGTTTGTGAACGGATCCGCGCGAGGTGTTCCCCTGTTCCGAAACGGATGTAGCCTTGTAACAATCGCATCCGTGCAGCATCTTCCCGCAGCGTACGGTGTTCAAATATCCGGACGCAGCGCAGGATGCCTTCTTCCAGCATAAGGTCGGCGGCCCGCCGTCGCGCCCAAAGGCGGATACCTGATCCTGTGCTGAATGGAGTGCCAGGCCGTGACCCAACACCGGGCCTCTCCAATAGTGTGAAAAATGCCAGGTGCGGACCGTGTAGTAGATCATCTGGGACTCGCATCCGCGCTGATTGAGGACGGGTAATTGCGCGTCCGTCCTGAGCCGCCAGGAATTCAACGGCCAGTTGACCCGCGAGCGCATCTGGGGACAGTCCATCCAGCTGGTGCTCCCGTAACACGTCGTCGGAAAGGTCGATTAGCAACGGGGTGTCTTCTGGCAGGTAAATACAGGAGAGGTAAGCACGTTGTCGTAATGTAATCCACTTCCTGTCCCCGCCTGATACAGACACGACCTCATAAAGGGCTTGGAAGCCGTATCGACGAGCTTCTACGAGGAATTCATTGGCCTGGGTGTTGTCGCGTTCTGCGACAAGCATGACCTCGCGCCCGTCAGGCAGCTGAAGCGTCCCCTCAGCACGCTGTTCGTCTGCACGGAAGCGCGCTGTAAGACTTCGGTCCTGGTCTGTCATCTCTCCCAAGATAACTCTCAGGGTGGCGGTTCGCTCCTCGCGCCCCGGTACATCTGTCGGATTCATGCTTCCTCCCGATCACTCAACCCCTGGGTTTGCGCTGCACGGAACAGCCTCATGCAACGGATGGCGGGGTGAGGCACATTACCCTCACCTGCTGAGATGGCTCTGGGATCGGAAAAATAGATGCTTGTCATGTCAGAGATCGGACGCGCCTCGCCCGCTTTCACAAGAGTCAAGCGCATTCCCTGAGCGCTGGTCTCCAACAGATAGATGGGGCGTCCGCCTGTATTATCCAGAGTAACCAACTGATCAGCGTTACAGCGCAGGAGGCAGGCGGTTGCGTCACCAGCAATGCCTTCAGCGCCAAACTCCGTCAGACGGCGTGGAATCGCGGCATTTTCCTGCGTAGGAAAAGGCAGGACAACGCTGCCAACTTTGCGCTGCAAGGCCTTTCCTCCGGTTCCGGTGGCGTCATAGAGTACTATGCGCCATAGCGGGGTCTGCTCCTTGCCACACCACGGACACGCTGTACCGTGTGGTAGGTAATCCGCGCCACACCCGATGCAGCGCGCAAGGTTGTCCGCGGCAGCTAAGAGCGCGGCTTCCCATTGGCGTGGGGCCGGACGTAGAGCGCGTTGCTGAGTCAGTCCCTCCATGAACGCGCGGCGGAAGAGCTCTTTCAGAGTGGTCGTCAAGGTTAGTTCCGCCGGGAGTAGACGCGAGCAGCGATTGCTACTGTTGTCAGGATGTTCGACGTAAGGCAGTTCGCCGCGCAAGGCCGTCTCTTCTGCCTCTGGCACATTGTCTAGGACGGCATCCCCGAGGAGAGGATGCCCCAACCTCAGGAGTGTAAAAATCAAGGTTGCGAGGGAGTGGCAGTCAGTTAGGCTGTCGGGCAAACCGCTTCCGCGCAGCAACTCTGGTGCGATATATCGTTCAGTCCCGACAACTGTGGTTCGTGGAACGTCGGATAGCGAGAGATTGTCCACATCGATCAGGCAGAGCGTGAGTAGCCGGGGGTTGCGGGCAACAAGAACGTTGGAATCCGACAAGTCACCGTAGGCGAGCCCGAGAGAGTGTAGAAAGTGAAAAGCGCGCGCTAGTCGCGCCCCGATAAGCAGTCGCCGACGCAGTCCCCCAGTGTCCTTCTGATACCACTGAGTGAACGAGCTATCCGGATCAGGGCGGAGTAGCCCGGTGAGTGGCCGGTGTCCACGGACGCGGGCCATTACATAGCCGGTGTGTGGAGGGGCCAGTACGGCGGTGGGGAGGAGGAGCGGCAGTTCGTCAGGTACAAGGCTTCGCAGTTCCCGCAGGCGTTCATAACGCCGCCGCCGCTCCCGTGCTTCCGCACCCGCTCGATCACCTCCCCCACGGAGAATTTTGATGACGGAGTCTCCTGAAGCTTCGCGATATACGATCCCTTGTCCCCCGAATCCCATCACCTGGGTTAGTCTATAGATTTTTCCGCCAGTATCGGTGACAGTGCCTAGGAGCTCCTCCTGTGGTACTGGCGAAGTGGACGCGTCCAGGGTAGCTGGAAATGTTGAAGGGGGTAACAATACTATATCTCCCTTCCTACAGGACTAATCCATCATCGGTGAGTTTAGAGAGGTCCAGCAGTTCGGGCACGATGGCGTTCGGGTCACGGCCTTTGGTGCGCGACGCCACTGATAGTGTGACCCACTGCAAAAAGCGCAGAATCGCCCCTGCTTCACTTGCACGTGCCACAGGTACTCCCGGCTGGTTGATAAAGGCTTCCAGAAGGGCATATGTAGGATCCCCGCTGCCGCCGGCCTCTATACCTAGAGCGAGTCTCTGAGAACGTGCGGCACGCGTCGCAGTATGGAGTTGTTGGATAGGTTCCCACTTCAAGAACGTTTCGCGAAGTTCGTCCGCATTTGCCGTTGTTCGGCGGGCGATGCGAGACATTAATTCGTCTGGCAAGTCGGTGGGCTGACCGTCACTTATCAGAACGAGCGTCGGTGAAAACGCGCGGTTTGGGATGATATCCCTATCCTCCAGCAGGTCGTGTGCGATCGCTAGCGCGGCTCCCAGCGGGGTTTTGCCGCCCGCAGACAGTTCCGGAAGTTTTACCTGGCGCGCCGGGATCGGGGGTTGGAGGATATTCGGTTCACCGCCGAACGTGATGACCCCCAGATATACTTCACCTCGGACATCATCCAGAGCCGCGAGCTCTGCTGCCATCGTCCTGAGCGCGTGGTTCATTGCTTCGATCTTCTCCCCCTTCATGCTACCGCTCGTGTCTGCTAGTACCAGTACAGGCAACGGTCGCGGAGTAGCAAGTTGAAAATCGAATGACATAGTGGTCTCCATTCTGGATGAAATCGAAGTCTCCTCTTTAGCGGAGGCTATCTTCATAGTATCGTTAAAAAATTTAGGACACGTCAAGCTGGTATCTATGGATCATGGTCACCTTCCGTTGGGTTTAGTGTGTTTTCAATTACACTAAGTTCCTACTTATCCCAAATCGAGCGTTTAGCGCCTCGGTGATTACGGCGGTAAGGCTGGTGTCATTTCGCTTGGCCTCCGCGACCCAGTGCATTCTTAAGCGCTTAGGCACCCGGATCGAGAGGTTCACCATCTCCTCGACTACCTTACCAGGAGCCTCGTTCTGTAATCTGGTATTCTGGCTATCTGGCAAAGAGGCCACCTCTCCTACTTCTGGCTCCTGCTCGGCTACCTCCGACTCTCGCGCCTTCTGGATAATGTCGGCGTAGCGCGGTCGGTTTGTGTCGTTTGGCTTGTTCATAGCTGTCCTATCCCTTCTCTTTCTATTCGCTCTCCAAGAGAGCGAGGATCTCTTTGCCGAGGCTCTCGAAGTCGCCCCAGGCCGCCTTCTGCCGTGGATCATCGAGCGTCTCCACTGTCGTGCCTGCCAGCGCAGACTTGGGGAAGCCCACGGTGCGACGGATCATGGCATCGAATACCTCGATCCCCGCCTGGCGCAGCTCCCCTTGCATGATCTCCCCCTCGCGGCTGGGGTGGGGCGGCACGATGGTCAGCAGCGCTCTGTACTTAGCACCAGGCAAGGCGCGACAGGTCTCCAGCATGGGCTGTAGGCTGAGCACGTCCGGAGCGGTGGGCAGGACGATCAGGTCACAGCCCTTGGCCAGCTCCTTGAGGTCATCGGAGTCAGGCCGTGCAGGTGTGTCTATCACGATGAAGTCAGCGCCTGCAACGGCTTTCATGGCCTGGCGCTGGTCCACGACCTCGAAGGGGAGCGAACCGCGCTCCGCCCAGGCGACGGACGTTCGGTTGGGATCACCGTCAACGAGGACGGTTTTGCCCTTCTTGCTGAAGAAGGCGGCAAGGTGTACGGCTACGGTGCTCTTTCCAACGCCTCCCTTGTAGCCTGTAATGGTAATGATCTTCATGCCTGCCTGTCTCTTCTCCTAAAGTGCCCGTTCTCGCTCCAGCCCCTTCTGTGGCGATTCTACGCGAGCTGCCGCCAAAAAGCTCCGGTTCTATCTGTCGCTTGCCGCGAGAGTGGAAGCGATGGGGTCGAGCTTCGCGGGGCCGTTTTGGTGCCTGTAGTATACCATATAGCCAGAATACCAGACTGGCATACCAGATTTACAGACCAGATAACCAGAAAGCCATACCAGAATACCAGGTAAATCAGGGGCGATTCTCGCTCTTTTTCCTAAGACTGTCTGATTTATACCTCCCAGTCCTATCTCGATCAGCCGCCTTTTGGCCGTTTCTACCAACCTGTGGGTGGAGCGATTCCCTTTCCAGGAGGCATCGCCCCTAAAATCGCCTTCTGGGGGCTTCTAGGGGCAAAACGCTAAAATCGGGGCGTCGAGCGAGATTGGGAGCAATACCAGCCCGGCGACTCCCCTTGCGATTTGCTGTTTCTAGCTACCGATAACGTTCTCTTATCGGTAGCCAGAAGGAAGCCGGGACAAGGGCGGTGAACTTACGTTTATGGAGAATGAAAACGGCGAGAAAGTCGGCTTTGGCGCGGCGCGGGGCGAACTCGTGCCCGTCATCGAAACCTCTGGTGAGCTATCCGAAGTCGCCAAGCTGACGCAGGAGGCGCGGGATTACATTCAGGATGCGAAGGCTAAGAATACGATCCGAGCTTACACAAGCGACTGGAAAGACTTCACCGACTGGTGCAAGATCCACCGGAGAGAGTCGCTCCCGGCAGGCTCGGAGACCGTGGCACTCTACATCACGCACCTGGCGCGAGGGCTTAAGACAAGCACCATCCAGAGGAGGATCTCCAGCATCTCACAGGCACACGCAGCGGCGGGGTATGACGACTCACCGACCAAGACCGCGCTGGTTCGGGCGACTTGGCAGGGAATCCGAAGAAGTAAGGGAGTCGCGGCCCAAGGTAAGGCACCCGTGCTAATGCCTGACCTACGGGCAATGGTCGAGCACCTCCCCAAGGAGGTGGCAAAGGGTAAGGGCGAAGAAGAAACGGTCGACGAGCCCAGAGAGGATGACGAGCAGCCGCGCGATAGGCTTATCGCTTGTCGGGATCGGGCGCTCCTGTTGCTGGGCTTTGCGGGGGCGATGCGCCGGAGTGAGTTAGTAGGCCTCGATGTCGCCGATGTGATCGAAACCGCTGATGGGCTGGTGGTGACAATACGACGCTCCAAGACCGATCAGGAGGGGCAAGGGCGCAAGATCGGCATTCCCTACGGCTCTAAGCTGGCAACCTGCCCCGTGCGCGCTCTGAGAGCTTGGAGAGCAAGGGCGAAGATTACGGAGGGATCACTGTTTCGGCAGGTGAACCGTCATGGGAAGGTTCTGGAGGGGCGACTCGGCGATAGAACCGTGGCTCTGGTGGTGAAGCGTGCAGTGGCGGCGACAGGAGTAGACGCGGCAAGCTATGCGGGGCACTCGCTTCGGGCAGGCCTTGCGACGGCGGCGGCGATGGCGGGAGTCTCCGAGCGCGTGATCCAGGGGCAGACGGGCCATAAAAGCCTCCCCATCCTGCGGCGCTATATCCGGGAGGGTTCGCTCTTCCGAGAGAATGCCGCTGCCGAGGTGGGGCTGTAGAGTTGCAGAATGGCCGATACTCAAATGATACAAGGTGAGCGCTCAATTAATGAGCGAGTCTTGTTCCTCTGTTACAATCTCTCCTTCAGGCGCTGGAGGCTGCCTTCTTCATCGCTGATCTCAAAGACAAAAAGGGTGTAACCTTCAGCACGAAGAGCCCGCCGTTTAACCTCATCTTTTTCGGCGACCCATTTTTGGTGGTGAATACTACCATCGACGAGGACATGAACACTTCCTACCTGAAAGTCAATCTCCGCAATCGGCGGGCCTTCTTCGGGAAGTGCATAGTGCGCACGCTTCGGCAGGGGGAGACCATTGTCTCGCAGAAGCTGAAGGAAACGCCGTTCGTTAGCTGCCCCGGAGCCGCTGATGTTATCTATAAGCTGTTGCCAGTTGTCTTTTCCAATAGGGTGCGGGGTCGCGTCTCGAAGCCAGAGTAGCAGGTCCTTCACCTCGTGGCGATTTAGTAACTTATGCTCACGCTGATTGAAAAAGTCTTGCAGGCACTCGTAGCAAGCCGTTGCGCAATCCGTTCTTTCATCTTGACCATCAGATCCAAAATGAAGCGCATCCATGGTCTGCGTAACGACCTCACGCCAGGTTTGGATTTCCAGCGCCCGAGCAAGAGCCCCTGCAGAGCCCGCTGTCGCCTCATAAAAGAGACTTTGGATCGTCGCTGGATCAGAGGTTGGCAGATCAAAGGCCCGAATCTCGCTGGGCCCCTGGCGAAGGGCAAGCGAGAGCCCTACTGTCAGCGCGGTTCGCAAGGTCACTCGTATCAGCTCAGCCTTGTCTTTGTCAACATTGGTCACCGTTAGCCGAAGGGCATCATGACTGCCACTGGAATAGAGCGCACGATACTTGTTATCGCCCTCGGGAGCATCCGCCGGACGGAGCTTCCAGTCACCTTCATCAATGGAAAACCCAGGGCGATAGAGTAAATCAGGTTTCACTTGCTGGCTCGATGCTCCATCGGAAGTTGCAAACTTGCTTCGGTAGTTAATTGAAGTCACAGTGGCACTGGGGAAAAACTCCAGAAGCACATTTATCGAACCGTTTGTGAAACTCCAAGCGCTCTTCGCAGGAGGCAGTTCTGCAAACTCCTCCATTACGAAGCTCTTGCTTTCACGGATTTCTTCCCAACGAGATATTCGATTCTCTGTTTTGACACGGACGCTGGGCATCCGCATTGCTTGAATTGGAGCAGCATCGAGTGCCTTACCGCACTCACACGTAGCTAAAGTGTTTTGCGTGATCTCGCGGATGCGTCCACACGACCCACAACGCTTAAAGGCACGAAGATCTTCTTTACCAACGACAGCGCTGTTCACAACCCATCGGCGCTTACCTGCATAGCAGAGGGCACGAGGTCCAAACTCGCGGAGAGCTCGCTGTGGCTCACGCACAAAATCATCATCAGGATTGGGGAATTGGATGGTGATGTACTCTCCACCAAACGCGTATCCAGGAAGAAATCCACGTGTGGAAAGCCACTGATCCATCGCGTAGGGAGAGCGGCCACTACTAGATCGCTGCTTCTTACTTAGACGTGGACCACGCCCCCCAGTATGAATATCGGTGCGGCGCTGCATCAATGCGGTCATGAGCTCCTGGTCGTACTTAACCGCAGTTCGCATCATGGCACTAATTTCCAGGTTTACACTCACATGCTCGTCGGCAAGCGCGTTCAAGTGACTCTCGAATGCCGCCCAGAAATCGTTCTGCCAGTCCGTAAAGCGCTCTCGAATCGGAGTCGTGTCGAGAGTCGTATCTGTAAGGAAAAGGCTCTCAATGGCTTGTCTGATCAGTTCAGATCTGTCTGTAAGAACACCTTGGAACTCTTGTCGAACGGAGACGCGTGGTATCAGACGCTCCTGTTCGTTCTGAGTGGGCTCAAAGTAATGAGAGTTTTCCTCCAAAACACTCAGCTCAGCCACCTCAGCAACGAGAGAGTGTAGGTGCGAGCGTAGCAACCCTTCATTGGCAAGATCGAAACGAGGAACGAGTATCTGCCCTGCAATCATCTGATCAGGATGCTTGTAGAAGTGACGGTCATGCGTAGATTCACCTGTTGTTGCACAGAACGTGAGCACGACTGCCCCCTGGCCACGACGCCCTGCCCGCCCCGCCCTCTGTACGTAGTTTGCTGGGTTTGGCGGAACGTTTCTTAGAATGACACTCCCAAGTTCACCAATATCAATACCAAGTTCCATCGTGGGTGTACAGGAGAGAACATTTAGCTTTTCGTTGGAAGAAGCGAAGTGTTTTTCTCGTTCGATCCGATCGGTATCACTAACCTGTTGACTATGATCTTCGGCTTCAAGATACGGAAGAGTAGCTGCCGCCCGGTAAAGGTCTCTGTAGTATCGCTGCTGTTCGGCGTAAACACTCAAGGGCTCCAGAGAAACACGACAGCGGGCATTCATACAGCCTTGATTTTTGCGCCACCAGAAGATACGGCCACACTTGGGACAGCGCTTCGCCTTCTGGGTCTCAGTGCTACGAATCCGCAAGTGAAGCTCGTTGAGGGCAAGTCCCTTCACACTTGTCTTTCCCATGCCATATCGGCTGCTAACAAGATAGTTATCCTGCTCGAGAGTTCGAATGGCAGTTGCGAGATATTCACCGGAGCCAAACGTACGCTCCATCCATTGGTAAAGCAGACTACGCTCACCGACCGAGATCGGATAAACATCGTCGCTTTCGGTTCGCTCCATAACCAGAGCTGCTGGCGGCGAATAGGTCCGGGGAATGAGAAACGGCTCTGGCTCATTGTCATCGGAGCCCAAGTTTTTAAACCGGCCCCAGAATGCCCCCGCATCTTTCCAAGCATCGAAGGCATAGGCTTTGTTGCGGCGAAGTTCTTCAAGAACGCCTAGGAGTAAATCATAAACTTCGTCAACAGACAGAGGAGAAAATGCACTCGCGGAACTCTTGGCCAGATCTGCCAGGCCATCGTAATCCACTCGCAGTAGCCCCACTTCCTCCAGGTTGACATCGGAGTACCAGCGACTCACGGCGAGATCTTCAAGGAGGCAGTACGATAAGTAGCCATTTACGATACTGCGTTTCCGAGCAGAATCTATCTTTACGCCTGGAAGATGCTGATCAAAGAACCCATCCTCTTCGAGGCGCTCAAACAGACGGCCAATGACCTTCGCCAGGTCCCAGCCCTCAGCAGGCGCTTCCTCCAATGTACGAAATAGTTGACACCGAAATAGGACGTGGGCATACCAATCGTCCATGTTCCCCGCCTGGAGTGCAGCATCCTGGCGGATATCACAAAAGATCAGGGACTTGGGTTTCGTTGGATCAGGCTTGGCTGTGAGAAGGGCCAAGGTCAAGATATTGATCGCAGTAGACCGACCGACCTTGCTGACGAAGTTGAGTTTATTACTCTCCCGAAGACGGCCTTCGGTGCGCGTAACACCACAGGCTGGACAGAGCTTTAGTGGAAATGGCGCAATTGCTCCGATGGTACGATCCTGTCCCGGTGCGAGGTCACCAAGCAGCAGGCGGCTTTCCGTGATAACCATCGTCGCAGCTTGTGGCACATAACCGACATACTTTTTACGAGGTGCCCCATCGAGCTTGAGCCACTCCTCGGGAATGGTGCTTTTTACTTCGTCCCACGTGTCTCGGTTTGTAAAACGGTAGAGGTAGCCTGCATGGGCGACCTGTTCCCGGTCTTCTTGATCCATATCCCAGGGAACGACATTGCCTTCGTCGGTCCAGGATAGTCCAGCGAGCTCGGTGCCACAGGCGCGACAGAAGTGCAGCGGGTAAAGAGAGACTGTCACCCCTTCGGCGGCACAGCGTGGGCAGCTTGCTTCACCATGTAGCGAAAGATGATTACATCGGAAGCAACGATAAATCTTCGCCCCCGATTGAAGGAACTGATGGAGTTTGATAGGGATAAGCTGCCGTCCATCAGCAACTTCGACCAGACCAAGACGGAGTGTCGCCTCGACACAGAAACGCGCTTCAGCTTCGGAGCGATTTGCGTTGCGTTCCAGAAACTCTGTCACAAGCTCCGCGATTTGTTTTGGGCGTTCAGCGAGAGCTTGTACGAGGAACTGGTAACCTTGAAACCCACGGAGTAGGATCTCGAGTGATTGTGGTGTTCGCTCTGATGCTGCTAGAGTGCGCCCAAAGACTGCTTCGGCGAGGGGCCATACCGTAGGAAGTTTCGTGGGATCGAATGCTTCTAGGAGTGCTGGTTGTGGCGTGAGTATTCCGGGAATTTCATACTCAGCGGGCGGAAGTGCTTCCTCTTCCTCCGTGATGTACTCTCCCAGCTTCTCTCCAAAAAGCTGCTGAAAGAACCCACCAACTTCTGCTCGTGCCTGAGTTGGATCGTCGTTTTTGACCAAGGTAGCCGAAGTTGCCACGCAGCGAATGCGGCCACACCCATTCATACGGCGCTTCAAACGACGCATGAGTAGCGCGACATCCGCACCACGCCTTCCTTCGTAGGTATGCGCCTCATCGAGCACCAAAAACTGAAGTGCATCTGCCCACGCGGGATTGAGCATCCGGCGATCCTGAGGCCGGATGAGCATGTACTCCAGCATCTTATAGTTAGTGATAAGAATATCGGGTGGGTTCTCGTACATCTCCGAGCGAGAGAGCACCTCGCTATCATAAGGCTTGTCCGAGCCAGTCAGGCGGCGGTAGGCTTCCAGTGCGCTCTGATCCGTGCGCTCCGTCTGGCCGGTGTATTTTCCGATCTTGACGCCCGTGCCATGAAGTCGCCGGGCCATGTTCCAATACTGACTGTTCGCCAATGCATTGAGCGGGTAGACCAGAATCGCCTTAATTCCGCGCTGGCCCTTTGTCTTTAGGCAGTAGTCTACGATGGGAATATAGAAACAGAAACTCTTTCCCGACGAGGTGCCTGTGCTAACCAAGTAGTTCTGTCCCGCTGCTGCTGCACGGACGCTACGAAACTGGTGTGCGTGTAGCTGTATTGCATCACTCTTGGGGTCGGACTCATCGCGATAGAAAACGTTGCGGCAATCAGGGTGCAGTGTGCCATCCGAAATGAGATCATGTAGCGAGCCCCCAGGCTTAAAGCGTCGCCCGATCTGGATGTAGGGCTCTTTCCAAAGAAGCTCACCTTTTTCAATAGCATCCGATAGCACGGGCACAATGTCGGGACTAGCGATCCGCTGGAAGCTCTCGACGTACTTTCGATAGCTACCTTGAACGGCGTGAAGGATTCCAAAGGGATTCATTTATCAAACTTCCTCAATCACACGTGCGACTCAGTCCCGTTGTTCTTTGGAATTAAGAGTCAATTCTAAAAGGTCATAAACCGTAGCAATCCCTAGAAGCTTTTCGGTGGAGTCACCGGTTTCAGTAATCAGGACTGCTTCAAGGTCAGGCGCTACCGCAAAGCAGTAACGCATCTCATCAACCGTCATGGTTTTAGGAACAAACTGACTGGTTCCCTGACTCTGCTCTAGGCTGAGCACGTCAGCAACAGTTGCTCCATCTAGATTTACAGAAGGACTAGTGTGCAATACGTGTTGAGCAACCCAGCGTGTAAGCCCATTCTCCGTCAGCAAGCCATGAAATTTCTTATCTGAATAAACAGGAAACTGGGAAAAATCGCGTTGGGCAATAGTATTGAAAACTGAAGCCAGAGTATCTTCAAGAGCAACACAATCGACATCTACTTTAAATCGCGGATAAATAAGTTTCGGGTTAACCATTCGTTCAAAAATAGCCTCAATTCGTTCAACTGCAACTATTGAAGGTGAGAATAGTGGTTCAGCACTATGAGTAATTGCATTTCTTATGCTAGCAAATGCATCTAGATCAAAACGATCTTTTTGATCCACGCGCCTTTCAAAATATTTTTGAGTCATTTGGGTAAACCGAGCCTCAGGGGGAACACCCAGCGAAACACGAAGGTGCTGCTCAACAAAATTAAAAGTAGTTATAAATCTCTTTGCCAAAATGTCTTCATTCATTTACGAATTTACCTCTCGAGAATAGTTGGAAATGAAAAACTGGCTATCAAAAATTAGTTGAGAAAAATACGAAACTCGGTACCAAGGTGCTAATTCTGGAAATTGTTGAATATTCAAAGAAATAATATTAGCAAGATCAGCACGACCTGCGTTCGTCACTACATTAATAAACGTAAGTATTATATTGTTATAAAATTCTTCTGGCATATCTCTAATATCAGAATCTCCCAATGAAGTAGCAATTTGTGAAAATGAGATATTATTTATTTCTATTGGGTTAGAACAGAAGTATGCTGATTGAGAGTTTGGTTTATAAACTATGTAGTGTTCATCGTCATCTTGAAGTAGACCAATTTCAACAGGATCGAAAAAAGCAGTAGCATCTACGGTTGTCGAATTAATATGATTCCTGTTCAAAACATTAACAGTATGAAATTCGGGGCATGCATAATAAACGTTTTGGAACCTATTACGTAGTTCTACAAGTAATTTTTGCTGGTCAGAGGTATTACGATGGTGAAGATACATGCGAAAATATTCAGGATCAACAAAATTATTCTCTGGTGCTCTAGCATTTTTTCTTCGGATTACTCTTGGTATTTTGAATTGTACAAAAATAGGAGTGCCACCACTTTGTAGGCGTACATCATATCCACCACCTGCTCCACCTTCCTCACGAAGTGATGGAAAGCTTGGGACAGCCGTTACTGTAGCAAGACGGCGTTCAATATTGTGTGTTAGAGCATAACCAAAGGTAAACTCAGAAAACTCCGTCGTATAAATTCCTCCTTTTTTTATCACGGTTCTATCCCCATCTTTAAAGTCTGATCTTGCTCAGAGAGTGACTTCTTGGGTCGCCCTCGCTGGCTGTTTGGTTTCCTGGAGGTTACAGTTCCTGCTACAGGCACCACCGGAGGCGGGAGCAATTCGTGGTAGTCACGTGGCACCACAGGGCCAAACTCAACCTCAAGACGTGCCCACGCTTCGAGAACAAGCCGTCGGGTTCTGTACTCACCAAACTCTTTCTCATCGTTCTGCTTCAATACTCGAAATGTCTCGCCTGGAAAGGTGGTGGTGGGCTCTGCTGGCAGGAGGTGTGGACCACTGCATGTTGGGTCTTCTTCAGGGTCGAGTATATTAATCAACTCAGCGTCGGAAAGACCATTGGGATCGAGGATGTAGCGGAGCTGCTTGCGTGTGAGGCCATAGAGCCGTGCGAAGTAAGCATCAAGTTCCGCTTTCAGAAGCGCCCGGCGATCCTCATCCCATACAAATGGGGGGCCGTCAAACCCCATTTGTATGGCGAAATCTTGCATCTCCCATGAGGTGTATACGAGCTCAAGTACTCTTGAACCAATATATTCAAAATCATCTTTTTCATAAGCTTGAGGTGGAAGTACGGCAAGCTGCTTGATGTAAAAAAAGTTTAGATTAGGGCCTCCAACTTTTTGCCGCATAATGAAATCCTGAACCAATGAGTTTAAATTGGCCAAAAATATAGCAGATTTCTTAGCATCTGATTCTGAAAAATCAATAAGCGGCGAGCTGTTTCCAACCCCAGATAAAGGGAGAATAGTAAATATTCCGGTCCTGACATCTGTATTTCTGGCATTATTTCGAAATCCAATTAGCCATTTGGGAATCCGGCATTCTACTAGCATCGCGGCGGTCTCCAGAAGCATTACTTCCTTCTTTGCCGCATCTTCCGTAGCAAAAGCATCTGCGATGCATACGGCTTCGGAATCAGTAAGAGGAAACTCACGCTCCATCGCGCGGTACCCCGCTTGCTTGGTTATGTAATCGATAGCATCTGACTGAAGAGAGGCAAACAGAGAACCTGCACGGGCTTGTACAATCTCTTCACCCAGTTTAGCTTTGGCAACATCACCTGCATCGCCCCGGTTTAAGCAGTGGCCACCGAGCCAGTCTAGCAGCATACGGCGAATTCCAGGATGATCCTGTGCCTTAACCAAAGAGAGTAGCGGCGATGGAACTCGTGCTACCTTGGCAATAACTGCATCTCGTTCAACCCAATAGCGTGGGCGTACCCTATAGTTTGGGTCACGTTTTTCTTCCAAAGTAACAGGGCGTGTCTCAGCGTCTTCGTCATCGACGCTTCCCTCATAGGTAGCGAAGCGGTGATCGAACTGGTGAAGCATCTTTGCCTCGTATAGAGGCAGCCACTCCGTAGCATTGCTTTGCTGGCTCACAACCACCACCCTGAAAGTTGGAGATAACAGGCTTCTTCGGTATGTGACGGAGGCGTGAACCAACGAGCAAGGGAAACCCGAATGAGACTCCCCGCAGGAATAACCGTTACTGGTTGCTCCACTCCAACATATGGCATTTTATATGTCTTGTCTTGCCATGATACGACATAGTAGGCTTTGCCATTCAAACGCAGATTTATGTCCCATGTAGCAATCCAAAATTGCGTACTAAAGCTAGGTACATTAGGACGTCGAACACAGATGCTTCCCGAAAGGATAGGAAGTAAATGACCTTGATACAATGCAGCAAAGTTTCCCTGCGCCACTGCTACGTTTGCCACAATATCGTTTTTTAACGATGCTCCATAGTCACGCACTTTGCTAGGTGCCACAGTCAAGCGAAAGTCTTCCGTATGCGGCGGTGTAAGAACAGCATTTGGAGCACCTTCAACATTCCAGACTTCGCCAACTTTCATTGGTGAGTCTGTAGGCCAAGAGCGGCTACCATCAGAAGGCAATAGTCGAATTGCACTCCAATCAGAAAGACGAAGACCACCGATGCAAAGTCCCCCCTGCATCTTGGTTTTTCCTGTAATCACAACTTCCACAACTACCTCCTACGGTGTGATGTCTCGAACTGATAACTGACGTTGCTCTGTGAGAGCCGCGGCGACAATGCTTCGATGACATGCCTCAGGAGCACGCTCGACACAAAAAAGGGCAAGCCTGGCGCTGTCTGGAAACATCCCAAGAAATGCACTGAGATCAAATGCCACTAAGCACTCCTCGTGATACCCATTCACAAAGGCATCGGAGAGCTGAGAACGATCTCGCTTGCTTGTCCCTTCATCGGAATCCTGATTTTTCTGTACGGATCGAAGCTCAGGGCTGGGTGCTAGATCAATCACGTGATGATAGCGAATCCCGAGTTCCTTGAGTTTGTTCGCCAAATAGGTTGCGTTCGCGTAGGCATATTGTTTACCGCGCATTCCACGTCGCCGACGAATGTCAACAAAATCAGAGACACCGGCCTGAGTAAGCGCCTCAAAAAAGGACGCCTCAGTGGTGCCATATACTCCGATGGTCACAACTTCTATCAACTATTTCCTACTTTCTGTATGACTTTCGAGAGCGAAGATCTCCCCCAAAGAGGTCTTCTTGATCTCCCATGATGCGCCGCATAACTTCTGCTTGTTCAAGCAATGCGCCGGATTCTGAGATATGACGAAGGGCAACTCCCTTTTGCCAGAGATGTTGGCCGATAAGTTTTGTTCGGTGGCAATCTTGCGGCTTCAGCTCACTGCACATCATGCAGACACGCCTATCTGAGTGCTCAGCAGCCTTGAGTAACTTGGTTATGCCACGTCGGAAGAAATGAGCCTGCTCGACGAGCTGATAGACCACATGCCCCTGCGAGTCATAGCAGCTAGGATCAGAAGGACGACCGCCTAGTTCCTCACCCATATGCAGGTATCGAATCCCATATCGGGCTGCCTGACGCTCTAACTCTTCACGATTAAAATCAGGCATCCGGCGGCTATAGGGCATTGTTCGCACATCAACCAGATGCGTGATCTCGTACCTTTCTAGTAAACGAAAAAACTCGTCACGAGAACGATTCCCATAGCCAACCGACCAGACCTCAGTTGTCACAACAGAAGAATCATCAGCAGGTATGGTGGCTTCTGGTGGAGCAGACACTTCACCCATTCCGCTGTCACTACCACCACCTAAATCTTCAGCTACTGGAATGGAATTCCTAAAGAGGCCAGAGTCATTGGCCATATCCAGCATTCTCTGGAACCGTATCCCCCAAGGGTTCTGGTGGGTACGTTCGTTCCATAGCACCGGCACTCGACTGTAGATGTCTTTGGTGAGATCCGCATCAGCACGAGTACGAAACACGGGACACGTGCGGGTGTTTGGATTGGCTCGCTCGATATCATCACGTGTCAGGACTATTCGCCGAGCTGGATCATGCAACTCCTCGATTGTGTAACAGAGCCAAGTGAACTCCATCTGCTTAGCTTCCATACCTACCCCCAGCATCGTCAGCAACCCAAAAGTGACTGTATGTTCAACAGGCTTCAAAAACAGAAAACGCTCATTCTTGAAACCAAAATAGCTTTCCAACGTCCCCGTCTCAACCAGCGAACCGAAGAAGACTTTCGTCGTATCGTCGGTCGCAATGCCCGTAGGAACGATTATCCCAGCACGTCCTCTCGGTGAAACCAGTGTCCTTGCGGTCTCCGAAAATAGAGCATAGGTATTCACATCCCCAACGGCAGTCAGCGGAAAGCGGCCAGCTTTGCGAACAAACTTGCTCTCCGCTTCCGCTGCATGTTTGGCCAGATGAAAGGCTCCGTAGAGGTCAGGATTTTCCGTGCGGAGCTGATCGATCATTCGCTGCCGAGCTGCCTTATTTGCTGCCTTGGCAATTTGCGGGGCGCGCGATGCAAAGAACTCCTGCTCTTGTAGCTTAATACGCTCCCAAGGCGGGTTCCCCAAAATACCATCGAAGCCTCCCGCCTCAAAAACGTCGGGGAACTCCAACTCCCAGTGGAAAGGGCGTACAAGCTCGATGATCCGGTCTGCCTCCGCAGCCATCGTCGGAGGAACTACATTGGGGTTCGCGCCCGCCCGCTGAAGCCACTCGGTCGTCGGTACCTCCGCCTCGTCGTCGGCAGAGTGCCGCCAGAAGAACGCTGCTGTCCAAAGATCCGCAACCAGCTTCTCTTCCGCATACTCAGCACTCCGGCGATAGGCTAAGAATCGCTCTTGCTTTCGCCGGATTGCTTCACGTGATGTTTCAGAATCCCGAAGGGGACGGTATGCCTCTGCGCGAGCGTGTTGCCGTGAGTGCGCCGCGTCCAGAGCTGCATCTTCCGCACTGAGAGTGCGTTGCCCTGTCTGCACGAAGACACTATTCTCTGCACGAGCCTTCGCCGCACGCTGCTTATCATCTTCGCCAACCGGCGCAAGTGCCTCATCTGGGAGTATTGGTTGAGCGGGCCGCCAGCCGGTGTAAACCAGCTTAGCTGCTTTCTTGATCTCGCCCGCTTGCTCCAACGCTTCACGCTCTGCTCGAATGGTGGCCTCAGCCGCTTCAGCCTGACGTGTCAGCGGCACTCCTACTAGAGCGTTGCCACACCGAATAGCGGGTTCCAAATAGGACAGCGGAAGCTCAGGGTGTGCCACCTGGAGCCATAGCTGGAACTTACACAGCTCCACTGCCATGGGGCGAAGGTCAACGCCATGGATACAGTGCGTCACCACATCTCGCCGCGCCGCCCGAATTGTTTTTTCGTCGGGCTCCTCGCCCTCCATACGAATCTCACAGAGCTTCGCCGCCAGCGTATCCAATGCCTGAAGAAGGAAATGGCCGGAGCCACAGGCAGGGTCCACCACAGTTATCGAGAGTAGAGCCGCCTCACGATCTTCTTTGTTTTGTTTGTCTTTCAGCCGATCTGCAATAACTGGCACCAGCGCCGACTGAATCAGCTCGTTGACGAGGCTTGCTGGAGTGTAGTAGCTCCCCGAGAGCTTGCGGTCAGTTCCCTCCCCAAAATCAAAAAGACCGTTTTCAGTGAGAACTGGTGCAAGGTCAAGCAGGGCCTCGTAGACGCTCCCCAAAGCCTCAATGCGCAGGTGGCGGAAGTTCACCCTATATGGCTGTTTGTTGCGCATGAAGGTCGTGAGCTGACGAATTGCTCGTAACAGATCGGCATTGCCAAGAGGCGCTCCTTTAAGCGGTCCAAGTCGCTCATCATCGAAAAGCTCACCGCCATAAGGATGGATATCAAAGAACTCATTGCCATCTCGGATCATCCCAAAGACGACCTTGAGCCCCTCCCAATGATCTTCTGCATCGCCACGCGTGGCTGAAAGCTCCTCAGCCTGCTCACGAAGCCGAGCGATGCTGTAGCTCGATGCCCAAACAGGATTTATCGCCGGAGTCCAGCCGGGTTTGTTTTCGATATAGAGCAGGAAAAGCAGGCGGTAAACGATTCGCAGGAGCGCTTGGTAGAACATTGCCAGCCCCTCGGAATCAGCCCGTAGGATCTCTAGTAAACGGCCCTGGCGATCTGCGGCCAGAAAACCGTTACCCAGAGTCTTGAGCGCCTCCAGCACGGAGAAGCGTAGCTCCCGCCCGATCTCTGCCCCTTCTTGGCGGCTGTAGTCGCGAAGAAGCTCAATCGGGCGGCGGCCCTCTTTTCCCGGCTGAAATCCCTTAGCATGGAAAATCCGCCAAAGTGCGCGGAAAGCATCGAGATCAAGGCTCTCAAAAACGGACTCAAGATCAACTTCGACATAGTTCCGGGTCAGGGTCTTATGGTAGTCATGGAGCAACCGGATGGTTCGACCATTGCAGATAATTCCCCAAGCATCCGACTCGGTCGCATCCAAGTAGTCCTGGAACAACTCATGAGGACTCTGGTTGCGTCGCCCCGTGACGACCTTATCGTCCGGCAACTCGTCGTAGTCAAGAATCCAGATGGGAATACCACTGCCCCGATGACTGATCGGAATGGTTCTCTTGTCACCAAACTGAATGTGCGCCTTTTGATACTCCAAGGAGAAACCCAATGTCTCCAAAAAAGGCACGATCCACCGCCGTCTTAGGCGCTCTGTCCCATATTCTTTCAGGTGGCTTCTATGGAGTTGCCACTCTTCCGAGAGCAACTGCCAGGACACGACAAGGTCTTTTTCTTCACGCTCACCACCAGGAAGTTTACACTTCTCTCCAGCGAGCTGGGAGATAACATCCTCACCCAGGATTTCACCTGAGATTTCAAACCGAGCTAATGTAGAGGATCGAGCCATCTTAACGAGCCTCCGGTAAAAGCAGAGTTAAACAGTAAAGATCAAAGCCCACAACCTCGATATCTTCAAATCCATCGAGCCATGAGGCTTCTACCTCGCCAGACTTTGCCAGCTCGTCACGCAGTGTTGTCCGGTACGTTTTCAGGCGATCCAGGGTTAGAGATCGAGCAGAGTCTAAAGCAGTGCCCCAGAGCGGCTGTGAAATCAAGTGTTTGAAATCTTCCACAGCATCGTCTCGAAGTACCTTGGCTGCTGAAGGGGTTCGCTGCTGCGCCTCTAGAAGTTCCTCGGGAGTAAGGATGCGTACACCATCTCGTGACTCCTCAATACCAAGAGTCACCACTTCTTCCAATAGTGTCGGAGGCTGCGTTGCTGAAGTCGCCCGAAGCAGCCCATAGCCCAGCAATACGATTCCACGTTGTCCAGAGACTCGATAGGCTGCCGTACGTGCGCCCGTATCTTCTTCCTCTCGCAATGCGTCCTCTCTCAATACAGCATTCAACCGACGCACAAGCGGATGCCCAACATCAAGCACCACAGCATCAGGGTGAAGCGCTTTATCTGCCGGATCAAGAACTGCCGTGGGAATCACATCTCCAACCCGTGCCACTCGCAAGCGCGGGTTGTTAATCTGAATCGAGAGCGTCCCATTTTTCTTCTCTTGGACAGAGCATTGGTACGTACGAAGCCCTTCGATAATAAAACGCTTTATCTGCTCCGGCGTACCAAACTTGTGATGCATCGCCCTAAGGCGCTCAGTGACATCACTGACTTGGACATCTGCCTGGCCATAAAAACCTTCCGAGCGCATTCGATTCAGCGCGTTGATGTCGTAGATTTCCTCGATATCAGTCTCTGGTTCGAAGTCCATCGCTAAAGTCATTACATCTTGACTTTTGCGTCGCTTACGCCGTCTGGTCAGCACCCGTAGCACAGTTTCCTCCGAAACAGTCAATGGCGGCGCGAAACCAAGGTCTCGCCGCATCTGATCCAGCTTGCGCACAAGCAGTTGCATGACGTCTTCATCACTAGTGTCTTTACAGAAGACCGTGCGAACATAGACGACTGGGGCACGCTGACCAAAACGATCCACACGCCCCGTGCGCTGCTCGATACGGTTCGGGTTGTAGGGGACATCGTAGTGAACTACCATGCACGAGAGCGACTGAAGATTGAGACCTTCGGAGATCACATCAGTCGCCAACAACACAGCTTTTGACGAGGCAGCAAACTGATCCAGACGGCGCTCACGCTCCCCCTCAGAAAGATCCCCGTAAAGTGTGATGACCTCGAATGGCTCTGCCCGCATCTCACGAGCCATATACTCCAAGGTGTCTTTGAAGCGCGTAAAAACAATCACTCTACCTGGAGTTCTGTCATCAGCCTTGTTCAGAAGTTCGGGCAAGACGCGTTCACGGAGCGCCTTTAGCTTGTAATCCTTGGCTGCCGTAATCTTCTTCAGGCCCGTTAAAATCGTACTAAATTCCCGAAGCTGCGCACGCTTATCCACAGAGAGCATTGCAGTATCGGCGAAACGATCCTGATCATCCTCACTGTCTGTATCCCCTGTGGCACGATCATTCAACGAGGACAGAAGAGCTTCCTCGTTCTCGGGTTGCTCATCAGTCGCCTCATTGTCAGAGGGGCGCCGAACCTCAAGGCGTCTCAGGCGACTATCTAAACTTCGGCGAAGAGCTTCCGGACTGGACAGAGCACGGCGATGAAGATGAAGGCGGAACCACTCCGCCACCTGGCCCCGCCCACTATGCTCCGCTTGGTTAACAATGTATTCCAGTGATTCATCGAGCTGACGCAAGAGCTTCAAATATTCTGCATGTAAATCAACTGGCACCTCGGTATCCGCAGGGTCCTCCCGTTTCGGGAACGGAAAAACCTGTCCCGCGTCTTCAAACCACTTCTGTACATCCTTACGGGTTCGTTGGCAAACATGATGTACAGCGGCCTGCCGTTGTGGTCGAATCTCACCTCGGACCTCTTCCACCAAGCTCGGCGAAAGCATTTTCAAGAGACTGCAATAAGAATCGGTATAACCGTTGTGGGGAGTCGCGGTAAGCAGGAGTAGGTGTTTTGCCTTCTTCTCAGCAAGTTGACTAACCAGCTCATAACGCTCCATTTCAGACTTGCGGCCCATCCTACTGATCGTCGCACTACTCGATTCACCGCGTGAGGACTGAGACGTTTTACTGTGTGGTCTCGCCGTATTGTGTGCCTCATCAACAACCACAAGATCCCAGTCCCGTTTGAGAATTTCGTGACGTACTCGGGTGTCTTTCGCGTAGTCAATCGAGACAATCAAGCGATCGTAATACCCCCATGGATCTGCACCAGGAGGAATTGAACGCTCAAGTCGACGTCGTGTATTGGAACTGAAGATCTCGAAGTCGAGATAGAACAAGTCGCGCATCTGCTGCTGCCACTGCTCTCGCAAGTTGGCAGGAGTGAGAATCAACACTGAGCGTGCACGAGCTCGTGCAAGCAGCTCTGCCAAAATGAGCCCTGCCTCAACAGTTTTTCCCAAACCTGTCGTGTCGGCCAGCAACAACCGGACTCGTGACTGCCGAAGCGCCATCACCAATGGTACCAGTTGATACTCAACAGGTATAACTGCTGTACGCTGAATTGAGACAAAGGGGGCGGACCCATGAAGCGCATCAAGGCGTACAGCCTGAAGAAATAGATTCTGAAGCGCCAGGTCGCCTACACGATCAATTCGTGGAGCCGAGAGTGCTCCTGGTTCAGGAGCCTCCATATCGACGAGAAATTGCTGAGGCCGAGAAGCAAAATCATCTATAGGCGTTGCTGTCATGACGCCACCTGTGAGTTCGTCAACTCTCCAAAGCCGCCGCCTAAGCCGAACCACCATGCCAGGGCGAATTGTCCCACCAAGTTTATCTGTTACTGATTTAATCAAGGAACACAAATTATACCTTCGGCGGTCTGATCTCGGAACAAATGATGAGAATGTTCAGCCCCCATTTGTAGACCCCGTAGGCTCTTCGGTGTCGACAGCTTTTGACCGGCACGTTGTTTAAGGGGTACTCGACTCCAGGTGGCATACGAGGCACCTGCCACTACACGGAGCAAGGCCTCAAGTGGCACATCTTCCGCTGTGACTACGGTAGCGGTCAGCTCCCCTATTCCTACCAAATGGATGAGCTGGGCCGTGATGCCGCCAGCATCGAGGCGATAGCTCAGGAGAAAGCCTTGGTCGCGTCTCATTATGCGATCTTCGAGGAACAGTTCCTCGCCAAACGCGTCCAGTCACGACAGGGCAGCAAGGGTGACCGGAGTCGCTAACTGATCCCCAGATAGGGACTGCAAGTACACTCTCAGCGCCCAGCAGGGCGACAAGCTGATGTTTACGCTGGAGGCACCATATGCCGCTTGGCAAGAGCGGTGCAAGCCTGGTATAGGATTTCCGGTGGAAGCGCCGTTGGCGGCCCCAAGAAGGCCTTGGTTACCTCGTGCCCCTCAGTCTCGATGCGACTGTAGCGAACCTAATCAGTCCCCGTTCGTAGGCTCACTTAGCTCTTCGGAATCGACGGGATTGGGTCATGGGGCGGAAACCGAAGAGCGTTATGGACTTAATTCAGGGGAGTTGACCATCTGCAAAGCTCTGAAGGATAGTTGCCAAGTCATAAGTAGAGAACCTGCGAGCCACTTCAACAAACTCCAACCACGCGCTATTACAACAGAGTAGAGTTCGAAACTCGTTCACTTTAGTCCACCATTTTGTACAAGAATTGATCATTTATCTATTTCTAAAGATTTGTGGTCAATTTTTGTTTTTTGCTAAATGAAAAGCAGAGCGATGGAGGTCGCTCTGCCGATTTGAGGTGTGTCACCGAATTGGTACCACAACTCTATAGTCGTAGCCGGAAACCCACAATCTACCTGGTTCCATGTCGGATACCTCAAGGCACCATTGCTTGCCAGAATCATTCCACGTGGCAGAAATGACTATGTCCCCGCATAGGAGTTGAGTGTATGAGCCATTGACAACTGTACGGACGATCTGAATTTCCCCGTAATTTTCTCAGGTAGGCAGTAGGTCATTCCGGGGCTATTGTAGAGTCGCGAAACAAACACAAAG